>JBPCOR010000289.1:0-3436 GCA_051000035.1 Mycobacteriales bacterium
GGCAAGCAGCGCTGTGCCCACCAGCTGTGCCGCGGAGGCGGCGGCGCTCGGCGGGACCGCGGATCGATCGCTCGAAGTCTGAGATGCCCCACTTGCGACCATGTATTACTTCTTGCGCGGGATGCTAGTTAATGATCGTCGGCGGATGGCTCCGGGCAGCGCGCCCGAGGGTCCTGCCACGCTATCGAGCGGCGGATGCGGCGGGGGCTCTCGGCCAGGCGCGCCGGCAGGGAAGGAGTCGTGGCTGATGGCTGATCCCGTCTGCTGGGCAGGCGGCTTCGCGGTCGTCGAGGCATAGGGAGAAATTGACGCGTATACCTCGACGCCGCTCGGCGAGCGGCTGACGGCCGCCGTCGACGACGTCGCCGCGAGCGCCGGGGGCGCCGGCGGAAGCGATCCCAGGTCCTGTGATGCCGCCGCGGTTGGCGGGGCGAGCGACGAGGCGACCGGCGTGATCGCCGACCTGCGCGGCGCCACCTTCATCGACTCGACCGGGCTAGGTGTTCTGGTTCGCGGCGCCAACCGGGCCCGCCAGGCCGGCTGCGCCCTGCGCGTGGTGTGTGACGTCGAGCGGGTCCTCAAGCTGCTCCGGATCACCGGCCTGCACGCCGTATTGGACGTGTACCCGACGGTCGAGGAAGCCGTCGCGGGCGCCGGGTCGGGCGCTGGTGGCTCGGACGGCAAGGCGATCGACCCGCCGGCCGGATCGACCGCGTCGGCCCGGTCCGCCGGCACCGCGGATTGATGTCGGTGCGGCCGCCCGGCACTGTCCGGGGGGTCCCGGGTCTCGCGCCGCCCGGCCCGATCCGCGGGACGCCCGACCCCGATCCGCCTGTCACCGGGCACCACTTCGCGGGCTGCGGGCAGACCCGGACTTTGCTCCGCCGATCCCCGGCACATAGACTCCCGGCGCGCGCGCGGCGAATCGGTCGCGCCTTTTTCTACGCGCCACTCTCGCCGCCGGCAGTGATCCCGCCGGCAGTCGATCCCGTGGCGCCCTGGGAGGTCCCGCAATGCACCAGCCGTACCTGGCTGCCGGCACCGCGAAGATCGGTGGTGGCGACTACGGGCTGGTCGCCGTCATCCTGCTGATCGGGCTCGGCGCTCTGGCGGTCGCCGTCTATCTCATCCGCGAGGTCATGGCGGCAGGCACCGGCACGCCCCGCATGGTCGAGATCGCGAAGGCGGTGCAGGAGGGGGCGCTGGCGTATCTGCAGCGGCAGTTCCGCACCCTGTCGGTATTCGCCGTCGTGGTCTTCGTCCTGATGCTCATCCTGCCGGTCACCGAGGGCGGCTGGTCGGTGCGCATCGGCCGCGCGCTGTTCTTCCTGGTCGGCGCGGGGTTCTCCGCGGCGGTCGGCTTCATCGGCATGACCATCGCCACGCGCGCCAACGTGCGGGTCGCCGCCGCTGCTCGCGAGGGTGGTGGGCAGCGGGGATTCAAGATCGCCTTCCGCACCGGCGGCGTGGTCGGCATGCTCACCATCGGGCTCGGTCTGGTCGGGGCGTCCGCCGTACTGCTGATCTTCAACGACACCGCGCCCACTGTGCTCGAGGGCTTCGGCTTCGGTGGCGCCCTGCTCGCGATGTTCATGCGGGTCGGCGGCGGTATCTTCACCAAGGCCGCCGATGTGGGTGCCGACCTGGTCGGCAAGGTCGAGGCGGGCATCCCCGAGGACGACCCGCGCAACGCCGCGACGATCGCCGACAACGTTGGTGACAACGTCGGTGACTGCGCCGGCATGGCCGCGGACCTCTTCGAGTCCTACGCCGTGACCCTGGTCGCCGCCCTGATCCTGGGCCACGTCGCCTTCGGCGCGAAGGGCCTGGTCTTCCCGCTGATCATCGGGGCGATCGGCGTCATCTCCTCGCTGGTCGGCATCTTCACCACCCGGCTGCGCGATGCCGACCGGAGTGGCCTGGTCGCCATCAACCGGGGCTTCTTCCTGTCCGCGGGCGTCTCGCTGGTGCTGGTGCTCGTGGCGGCGTTCATCTATCTACCCACGTCGTTCGGTTCGCTGGGCTCCACGGCGGACAGCCCGACGGGCAACCCGGCGCTCATCGCCTTCCTTGCCGTCCTGATCGGCATCGTGATCGCCGCCGCGATCCAGCAGCTCACCGGCTACTTCACCGACACCGCCCGCAAGCCGACCAAGGACGTCGCCGAGACGTCGCTCACCGGCCCGGCCACGGTCATCCTGTCCGGCATCGGACTCGGACTCGAGTCCTCCGTCTACTCCGCACTGCTGCTCGCCGCGGGCGTCTTCGTCGTCTTCCTGCTCGGCGGCGGCTCGATCGCGGTCGCCCTCTTCGCCGTCGCACTGGCCGGGTGCGGCCTGCTCACCACCGCCGGTGTGATCGTCTCGATGGACACCTTCGGCCCGGTGAGCGACAACGCCCAGGGCATCGCCGAGATGTCCGGGGACATCGACGAGGCCGGCGCGCGCATCCTCACCGACCTCGATGCCGTCGGCAACACCACCAAGGCCATCACCAAGGGCATCGCGATCGCGACGGCCGTCCTGGCCGCGACCGCGCTCTTCGGCTCGTTCAACACCGCGGTGGCCGGCGCGCTCCGCCAGGCCGGCGATGTGTCGGGCGCGGGCCGGCTGACCCAACTGTCGTTCAGCCTCGATCTCTCCCAGCCGAACAACCTGGTCGGGGTCATCATCGGCGGGGCGGTCGTCTTCCTCTTCGCGGGCCTCGCGATCAATGCCGTGTCGCGCGCCGCCGGGCGGGTGGTCTTCGAGGTGCGCGAGCAGTTCCGCACCCACCCGGGCATCATGGCCGGGACCGAACGCCCCGAATACGGCCGGGTCGTGGACATCTGCACCAAGGACTCGCTGCGGGAGCTCACGACACCGGGACTGCTGGCCGTGCTGGCACCGGTGGGCACCGGCTTCTTGCTCGGTATCGGGCCGCTCGCGTCCTACCTCGCCGGGGCCATCGCCGCGGGGGTGCTGATGGCCATCTTCCTCGCCAATTCCGGCGGTAGCTGGGACAACGCGAAGAAGATCGTCGAGGACGGCGCGCACGGCGGCAAGGGCAGTGACGCGCACGAAGCCACCATCATCGGCGACACCGTCGGCGACCCGTTCAAGGACACCGCGGGCCCGGCCCTCAATCCGCTGATCAAGGTGATGAACCTCGTCGCGGTCATCATCGCGCCCGCGATCGTGAAGCTCTCCATCGGCGACAGCGCCAATACGCCGGTGCGCATCATCATCGCCGTCGTGGTCATCGCGATCATCGTCGGCGCGGTGACGTTCTCCAAGCGACGGGCGGTATCGATGGGGGACGCGCCGAAGACGCAGCAGGTCACCCGGGGCTGACCCGGCGGCGCGGGCGCCCGGAGGCGCGCCGGCCCGACCTTCGCCCTGATCCGTGGGACCGCTGGCCTCCTGAGGTTTGAGGCGCCACGCGTTTTCCAGGCAAT
>JBPCOR010000322.1:0-10513 GCA_051000035.1 Mycobacteriales bacterium
ACCGGGGCGGTCACCGATCTGCTCGGGCAACGACGCTGCTACCTGGCCGGCTGCGCTGCGCTGGTGAGCGCATTGACGCGGCTGGGCATCGCCACGAGCAGCCTCGCCGCCACGATCGCCGCCCCAGCCATTCTCGGCATCTCCTACAACAGCGTCATCGCCGTACAAGGATTATGGAACGGTCAGGTCTTCACCGACCGACCCGCTGCCGGCCTCGCGGCCGTCAACACCGCACTCGCGGTCGACACGATCGTCGGGCCCACCGCGGCGGGCGTCATCATCCACCGGTACGGCTACAGCACCGCCGTCCTCGCCGCAGCCATGCTCGTGGCCCTGGCCGGAAGTCAACCGCCGCCAGCTCGTAGACCGGCGCGGCACGAAGAAGGCCAGCCGCCGCGACACTTCGAGCCGTCCGCGCCGGTCAAGCGCGCTCCACCCGCCACTTCGAGCCGTCCGCTCGGGTGAGGCGCGCTCTACCCGCCACATCGAGCCATCCGCGCCGCTCAGGCGCGTCCCACCCGTCAATTCGTCGCGGCATGTCCGTGCGACCGCGGTTAGAGGCCATAGGCGGCAGCCAAATCCGCTGCCGACCGGGTCAGCAGCGACGCGGCACCTGCCGCTCGTCGAGGGGTGAACCGATCCGCCGGACCCTGTATGCCGAGGATCGCGACCAGCTCACCGGCGGGGCCGAGCACGGGGGCGGCGATCGCCGCCAGATCGGGCTCCCGCTCGCGGTGCGCGGCGGCCCATCCCCGATCGCGCGTCCGGGCGATTTCGCGATCAAGGGCCACCCGAGCCGTCACGGTTCGATCGGTGAAGGCGGCCAACCGTCCGACTGGCAACCGTCCACCCCAGCCGAGGAACACCTTGCCGGCCGCGGTGGCGTGCGCAATGCTGCGCCGCCCCACCTCCGCGACGCTGCGCACCGACTGCGGGCTCTGCACGAAATCCACCGTGACGACATCGGTGTCCCCGGGCACCGACAACGTCGCCGTCTCGCCCGTCGTAGCCGCCAGCTCCTCGATGTACGGCCGGGCGAGTGTTCGCAGATCCAGGTCGCCGCGCGCCGACTCGGCCAGCCGCAGCAAACCGCCGCCGAGGCGATACCGCCCGCTCTGCGCGTCGTGGGCGACCAGGCCGCCAGCGGTCAACGTCGACAGCAGCCGGGAAACGGTGCTCGGGTTGAGGCCGGTACGCCGCGCCACCTCGTTGGTGCCCATCGGGTCGGCGGCCGAGCCCAGGACCTGCAGAACGGCGATGGCGCGCTGCACCGCCTCGACCTGCCGCCCTGCTGGCTCACCGGTCCGCACCATAGTAGAGTCCATGAGGTAGTGGAGATAGCATTTCCGCTATGGATATTAGCAGATCAGGATATTGGCAGCTGAGGATATTCGCAGACCAGGCTATGAGCAGATGAGGCGGCAACGGCCCGCCACATCACGTGTCCGATGAGGTGATCCGCGCAATGACCCTTCCCGGCAGTCGTTACGTCGTAGTCGGAGCCGGAGTTCACGGCCTGTCGACGGCCTGGCATCTGGCCAAGGAGCTCAGGACCGCCGGCAAGGGCGACGGCAGCGACGTGCTGGTGATCGAGAAGTCCTCGACCGGCGCGGGCGCGTCCGGGGTGGCGTGCGGTGTCATCCGCAACAACTACTTCCAGCCCGCGATGCGCCGGCTGATGGCCCACTCGGTGCAGGTGTGGGAGTCCGACCCAGAGGCTTTCTCCTACCACCCGGTCGGCTACGTCCAGCTGGGCCCCGACGCGATGCGCGAGGACGTCAAGCAGATCTACGCCGAGCAGCGGGCGATCGGCTACGAATCGACCCTCGTCGAGGGTTCGGCGGAATGCGACGCCTACATGAAGGCACTGTTCTCCGACTGGCGGGCCGAGGGCATCACGGTGCTGCTGCACGAGAAGCGCGGCGGCTACGCCAACAACCACCGGTCCCTCGCCGGCCTGCAGGCCAAGGCCGAGAAGGCCGGCGTACGCATCGAGACCGGCGTCACCCTGACCGGCATCCAGCGCGACGGCGAACGAGTCACGTCACTGCAGACCGATCAGGGCACCATCGGCTGCGAGCAGGTGGTCTTCGCGCTCGGGCCGTGGATCCGCGACGCGTGGGCGATGCTCGGCCTGCCGGACCGGATCGACGTCACCGGCCCCGACGGGGCGGTGCATCCCGACCGTCCTATGTGGACGTACTGGGCGCTGCAGGAAGGCACCCTCGCGGTCGATCCGGATACGCTGTCGACCAACGACGGCGGCATGCCGCCGGTCATCCACCTCGACACCGACGCGCCCCTGCTCGACGACATGACCGGGGAGCTGATCACCGACAAGCTCTGGGGCATCTACTACAAGCCCGATCTCAACTTCGGTGGCGTTCAGGGCGGGGCGTCACCGGTGATGGTGGATCGGCCCGCCGCCGACGTCGCGGTCGATCCCTACGGCCCGGAGAGCCCGGAATTCGTCGTCGACGAGGATTTCGTCCGGATGTGGACCTCGGCGCTCGCGCACTGCCACGAGCGTTTCGGCGGGCAGCGTCCGCTCTACAAGGACGAGCCGTCCGGCGGCATCGGCGCCTTCACGCCCGATAGCTTCCCGGTCATCGACCGGATGCGCGAAAACGCCTACGTGATAGCCGATTCCAACCACGGTTACAAGATGATCGGGGTCGGCGCGCTGGTCGCCAAGGAATTGCTCGGCGACCAGCAGGAGTTGCTCGAGCCGTTCCGATACGGCCGCTACCGGACCGGCGAACTGCACCCGCAGAGCCACTCCCCGTTCCCCTGGAGCTAGTGTCCTGCGCCAGTAGTTCGTTTGAGTAGTCGTGCGAGGGATTCGAGGATCTGTTCTGCGGTCTTCGTCCAGCTGAGTGGTTTCGGGCTGTCGTCCACTCGGTGATCCAGGCGCGGATGTCGGCTTCCAGCGCCTGGACCGAACGGTGGCCGCTGCGTTGCAGCAGATCGCAGGCGACATAGTCGAAGAACCGTTCGACCTGGTTGGTCCGGCTGGAATAGGTCGGCGTGAAGTGGATGTGGAAGCGAGGATGCTTGGTTAGTTAGTCAGGCCCGCACCGCGGGTGCCTGGTGAGTTCCGTAGTTGTCGCAGATCAGGTGGATCTGCAGATCGTCGGGTACTTCGGTGTCGATCTTGGAGAGGAACTTCTTGAACTCCGCCGAGCGGTGCCGTCGGCGCAGAACTGGAGATCACCGTGCCGTCGGCGGTATTGAACGGCACCACCGCCGCGTCCGGAGGATTCAGGTGCAGCCCGATGACGTCATAGACGTTCTCCACGAACAACGGATCATTCGACGGCTTGAACCCGTCCGCGCGGTGCGGCCTGAGTTCGAACGCCTTCCAGATCCGCCCGATCGTGGACTTGGACAGCCCGCTGCGCTCGGCCATCTTAGCCCGCGACCAGTGGGTCGCGTTCTTCGGCGTCGACTCCAACGTGGCCACCACCACCTGCTCGACCTGCTCGGCGGTTACCGTCGCCGGACGACCCGGACGCCGATCATCGACCAGACCGTCCAACCGCCTCGATGAACCGTGCCCGCCACTTCCCGACGGTCACCGCCGCCACCCTTCTCCCGAGCCGCGACGTCCGTATTCGACAGCCCATCGGCGCAGCCCACCACGATGCTCGACCGCAACGCCTGCGACGACGTCCGCCGCCGCGACCACCGGACAAGCTGCTCGCGTTCCTCAATCGTCAGTACCAGCAGGGCCCTCGGGCGACCAGTTCGCGGCATAACCCATTCTTCTACGACTTACCCAACGAATTTGGGGCGCAGGACACTAGCCGTCGGTCAGTTCTACGCCGACCGCGCCGCTACCAGTTGGCGAGCGACGGCGCGCCGGGGCGTGGCCGAGGGCGCGGTCGCAGCGCGACCGCGGATGCTCAGCGGTAGCAGTAGGAGTCCGAGGACGCGTCGCCCCCCTGCAGCCGCACCTGGTGCACCCGCAGACCACGGAAGTCGTCACCGTGCGGGAAGAACCGCTCGTCGATGCTGATGCCGCCGGCCGGGTCGACGTCGAGTTTCGCCATCCACGCACCGACGCCGGCGGGATAGAACTGGTCGTCCCAGGAGCCATAGAGGGAGTTGGTGAAGTAGACCCGACGGCCGTCGCGGCTGACCTCCACCATCTGCGGGCCGCCGGCCAGCGGCGTGTCCGGTGCCGCTGGGTGGGCGGCCCTGGCGCCGATCCCGCCGAGGCGGACCGACCCGGTCTGCCGCGGGTGGGCCGGGTCGCTTACGTCGTACTGCTTCATCTCACCTGTCGCCCAGCATGAGACGTAGAGGAACTTTTCATCGACGGACAGGTCGATGTCGGTAATGATCGGCGGGATGGCGCCGAAGGGCTGCAGCAGCGGGGGCAGGTCGACGCCCTCGGCCGGCTCGGCCGGCACCGTGATGACCTTCTCGACCGCCCATTGGTCGTCGTCGCGGAACCACCGCCACACCGATCCCGACAGGTCCTCCGTCGACACGACCACACCGAGGAATCCCCAGCTGGCGTCCGGGTCGTGCGCGGGCCGCACCTCCAGCGCCATCTGGTACTGCTCGCCGAGGTCGACCCGTTGCAGGTGTTTGCCCTCGGCGAGATCCCAGAAATGCAGGGCGTGGCCGTACTTGTGGCCGAGCAGCAGCTCACAGTTGACGCCGTCCTCGATCATCGACGGCGTGCCCCACTCGCTGGTGATCAGGGTGTTCTGGTTCAGGTGCCACCATGCGTCATACGCCAGCTCCTGCGGGCCGCGGTCGGTCTCCCAGGCACGGATGACCTCGAACGTGGTGTGATCGAGCAGCGCGATGCCGCCCGGCCCGCCGCCGTCGCCGGCGGCGTTGCCGAGGCAGGTCAGGAAGATGCCCTCGGGGCCGCAGTGCAGGGTGTGCGGCCGCGAATACCCGGCCTTGCTGGCGAGCTCATCCGCATCGATCGTCTTTGTCAGCTGCGGGTTGCGTGGGTCCGGCTGGGTGTCGTAGACGTAGATGTGCGACGAACGGATACCCGGCACCAGTAGATATCGCCGGGCCAGCCCGGTCATGTCGTGGCCCTCGTGCATCAGCGCGCTGCTGCAGGCGTTCCAGCCGAAATGATGCAGCTCGTCGCCCCGCCCGGGTGTCTCGGCCCAGCCGACCACCTGCCCGTAACGCGCCGACGCCTAGTCGACGTCGAAGACGGTGAGCGCGTCGGGCCGCTCCCCCGCACGGTCGAACGCGACGACATAACCGAGCTCCTCCCGCGGGGCGGCGGCTGCCTCGGTGGCGCTGCGGTAAAAGGTGGGGTCCATCGTGGGGGTGGTCATCATCGCAACCTAATCCCGCCCGTGCGGCCCGGCAAGCGCGGCTCCCATACCCTCAGGCGGTGGCAACGCGGACGAGGGTGGCGGCGCTGGAGCTGGCCGGCTGGCGGCGGGCGGTGACATGCCTCTACGCAGCGGTACGGTCAGCGGCCGACCCGCGGGAGGCTCACTCTCATTGGCGGCGCGAGCGCGACCGGCTGTTCCGCGAACATCCCCAGAGCCCGCTGGATGCATCAGATCCCCTGCGTGCCAGCGGTTTGCCGTACTGGCCATATGATCCTGCGCTACGTTTCACCGTCGCGGTGCGCCCGGCGCCACGTCCGGACGAGCGCCGGGTCGAGACGTCGAACGACGGCCCGATCACGATGCGGCTGGCCGGCCGGGTCACCCTGCCCCACCCGGTCGGCGCCGACCTCGACGTGTGGTGGTTGCGCCAATACGCCGGCGGGCTCTTCCTGCCGGTTCGTGACGGCACGGCCGGGCGGGGCAGCTACGGCGCCGGGCGGTATCTGCTCGACAGCGCCAATGGCGCCGATCTCGGCGGCGACGCGGCGGCGCTCGTGGTCGACCTCAACTTCCTCTACCACCCGTCCTGCCGGTACAACCCGCGCTGGGAGTGCCCGCTCGCCCCCGACGGCAATACGGTCCCGGCCCGGATCGAGGCCGGCGAACGGATGTGACGGGCCGCGACGCCGTTCGCCGCTGCGCGGTGGGCGGTCACCAGTCGTGCATCGACCCGTCTTGCAGCCGGTTCACCGGCAGGTATTTCGGCGCGTACGGATAGCGCGCGGCCACCTCCTCATCGATGCTCACCCCGAGGCCGGGCTCGTCGCTCACCCGCATGTACCCGTCCTCGAAGCGGTACGACGTATGGAACACCTCGTCGGCCGGCGGCAGATGGCCCATGTATTCCTGGATACCGAAATTCGGGATGGTCAGATCCACCTGCAGGGCGGCGGCGAAGCTGACCGGCGACAAGTCGCCGGCGCCGTGCGAGCCGCTGCGGACGCCGTAGAGCGCCGCGAGGTCGAAGACGCGCCGCAGGTGGGTGATCCCGCCGGTATGCGACACGGACGTGCGGATGTAGTCGATGAGCCGGCTGGTGATCAGGTGCTGGCAGTCCCAGATCGAGTTGAACACCTCGCCGACCGCGAGCGGTGTCGTGGTGTGCTGCCGGATCAGCTCGAACGCGGCCTGGTCCTCGGCCGGGGTCGCGTCCTCGATCCAGAACATCCGGTACGGCTCCAGCGACTTGCCGAGCTGGGCGGCCTCGATGGGCGACAGCCGGTGGTGCACGTCGTGCAGCAGATCGAAGCCGTAACCGTGCTCCGCGCGGACCCGCGCCATCATCTTCGGCGCGAAATCCAGGTATGCAGGCGTGTTCCAGACGTTTTCACCGGGCAGCTCGGAGTCCGCCGGCTCGTAGGTGTCGCCGTACACCGCCCCCATGCCGTACGTGCTCGCCAGTCCCGGCACGGCGGCCTGCGCCCGGATCGCGCGGTAACCACGCTCACGGAATTGGGCGACGTTCTCGACCAGGGCATCGAGCGTCGACCCGCTCGCGTGGCCGTAGATGAGGACGCCGTCGCGGGCCGCGCCACCGAGCAGCTGGTAAACCGGCAGCCCCGCTGCCTTGCCCTTGATGTCCCAGAGCGCACAGTCGACCGCGGCGATGGCGGTCATCGTCACCGGACCCCGTCGCCAGTACGCGCCGCGGTAGAGGTACTGCCAGATGTCGTTGATGGCACTGGCATCCCGGTCGATCAGCAGCGGGCACAGGTGGTCTGTCAGGTACGACGCGACGGCGAGCTCCCGGCCGCACAGCGTGGCGTCACCGAGGCCGGTGAGGCCGTCGTCGGTGGTGACCTTCAGCGTGACGTAGTTGCGTCCGGGGCAGGTGACGATGACGTCGGCAGCGGCGATGCGCACGGGCGACAGCCTCTCATACGCCGCCGCGACGGTACGGTCACCAGCGGGACAAGGGAGGGCCAGCGTGCAGCGACGACAGCACGTCCGCGACGGATCGGCGTGGGAGGAGTTCGCGGGTTACGCGCGCGCCTGCCGGGTCGGTCGCCGGGTCGCCGTGAGCGGCACGACGGACCACGATTCCGACGGGCGTGCCACGCATCCCGGTGACGTCTACGCGCAGACGCGGGCGGCCATCCAGGCGGGGCTCGCCGCGGTGCGCGAGCTCGGCGGATCGGTGACCGACGTGCTGCGGACCCGCGTCTTCCTGGTGCCGGGCGCCGACTGGGAGCAGGCGGCGCGCGCACATCGCGAACTGCTCGGCGAGGTAGTGCCGGCGAACACCACGCTGTATGTCGCCGGTCTGATCGGCCCCGGCCTGCTCGTCGAGGTCGAGATCGACGCCGAGATCGACGCCGAGGTCGACGACGAGGTCGACGCCGGGGCGGGCTCTCGGTGATCACCAGCCTGCGGCTGAACAACGATCTCCCGGTTCACCTGCTCGTCGACATCGCGGTCGCGGCCGAGGCCGGTGGCTTCGAGCAGGTGTGGGTGTCCAACGATCTCTTCCTGCGCTCGGCGCCGGTCATCCTGACCCAGATCGCCGCCGCCACGAGGACGATTCGCTTCGGCACCGGCATTCTCAACCCCTACTCGATGCACCCGGCCGAGATCGCGATGCTGGCGGCGACCCTGCAGGAGGTGTCCGGCGGGCGGTTCCTGCTCGGCATCGCCGCCGGCGATGCGGACTTCCTCGGCTGGGCCGGCATCGACCGGCCCCGGCCGCTGTCCCGTACCCGCGAGGCGATCGTCGCGATCCGAACCCTGCTCGACGGCGGCCGGCCCGGCGCACCGGGCTGGGCCGAGCAGGCCCACCTGCGGTGCTCGCCGGCGCCGACGCCGATCTACGTCGGCGCGATGAGCCCGAAAATGCTCGCCATGGCCGGCGAATACGCCGACGGCGTGCTGGCGCTGCTCTACCCGCCCGAGCACTTTTCGGTCGCCCGCGAGCAGGTCGCGGCTGGGGTCACGTCGGCGGGACGCCACCCGGCCGAGGTCGACGTGCCGGCCTGCGTGTGGTGCTCCGTCGACCAGGATCCCGGCCGCGCCCGTCGCGCGCTGGCGGACAAGATCGCCTACTACGGGGCGTCTTTCGCGCCGTATCTGCTGGCGCGGGCCGGCCTGCGAGTGGCGGACTTCGCGCCGGTGCGCGCGGCGCTGGAGGCCGGTGACGCCGATCGGGCGGCCGCGATGGTCACGCCGAAGATGCTGCGGCTGGGCATCGCCGGATCACCGCAAGACGTGATCGATCGCTGCCGCGGGCTGATCGATCTGGGTGCTACACACCTGTCCTTCGGGCCGCCGCTCGGCCCCGATCCGGTCGCGGCCGTCGACTTGCTGGGCCGGGCCGTGGTGCCGGCGCTGCGCGGCGCCTGACCGGGCGAAGGCCCAGCAGCGCAGCGCCCGACCGGGGCGGAAGGCCTGGCGGGGCCGACGCCCGGGGGCCCGCGCCGGCGGCCGCTCGCCGCCTACTCCGGCACACGAGGTGCTCGGCGCGGCGGCTAGATGCCGCCCCCGCTCAGACGCACCACAGCTCGTCCTGGCGGCGGGTCAGCCAGCGCGCCCCGCCCGCGGTCACCTCGACGTTCTCCTCGATCAGCATCGACGGCGCCGGTGACTGCAGGATGGTCGGCTCGAGGGTGAAGACCTGGTGCTCCTCCAGCGCCAGGTCCGGTCCGTCGCCGTAGCGCTCCCAGCGCGGGGCGAGCATTGCGCCGCCGTCGTGCACCGCGCGGCCGATCTGGTGTCCGGTCGCGTGGCTGATCTCGGGGTAGCCGTTGGCCAGATGCACCTGCCGGGCGGCGGCGTCGACCTCCCAGCCGAGCCGACCGGGCCGGATCGCCTGGTACGCCGCGGAAATTGCCTCGTACGCCGACCGGAACGCCCGCTGCGTGTCGTCGGGAGCGGTGTCCTCGCCGGTGCGGCGGAGGTAGATGGTGCGGGCGACGTCGGAGTAGTAGCCGTCGCACGCCAGGCCGTGGTCGAGGACGAGGATGTCACCCGGCTGGAGTCGATCCTCGCCCGGGCCGCGGTGGGCGAGGCCGACGCGGTTGATCAGCACCAGCGGGCCGCCGTAGTCACCAAGGTCGGGTTGGAGTCCGAGGTCACCGGCGATGCCGACCATCCGGGCCTGGATCTCGCGCTCGCTCTGGCCCGCGGCCAGCGTCTCGCGGAGCCGGTCGTACAACTCGACGCTGCCGTCGATCGCGGTGCGCAGGCGGCGGCGTTCCTCGGCGCTCTTCGCGCCGCGTACCCGGGTCAGCGGCTCCTGACTGGACCGCAGCGGCGCGGCGCCCAGTGCGGCGGCGACCACCGACCGGACGGTCAGGAACTGCCCGTGGGAGAGCCCGTCGCACAGATGGTCGGTCTGGGAGTAGTTGACCAGCACCGACGTCGGTGCGAGCTCACGAAGCCAGCCCTGCAGCCCCTCGGTGAACGAGCGTTCGTATGAGCGGACGGCGTCGAAGACATCGAGGCGGGACACGTGGCCCTCGTCGTAGTTGGCGACCAGGGCGAGTGCGCCGTGCTCGGGGGTGAGCAGGAACGCCGCCGCGCCGCTGACCCCCGCGTCGAACACCAGGCGGACGGCGGGGTCGCTGCCCTCCTGGGTCAGGAACAGCCAGAGCTCCCCCGGCTGCAGGAGATCGCGCGCCTGCCGGGACTTCTCACTGCCGAGCCGGGTCACAGCAGCACGTTACCCGGCGTAGAGCGACACCACCTCCCGGGCGGTCGCGGCCATCTCGACGCGCAGCGCAGCCGGCGACAGGACCTCCACATCGGCGCCGAAACCGAGCAGTACGCCGCGCGCGGCCCCGATCGCGCGAAACCCGACCGTCACGTCGTCGTCGCCGTCCGGCCCGGTGGCACGCACGGGCTCCCCGACGAACTGCGGCCGGCACACCCGCAGCACCGTGTCGGTCCGCGCCGCCCGGACCCGGAAGCGGACGTCGACAGCCGCAGCGGAGGGTCGTTCCACCCGCGCCCGCAACTGTTGCCACAGCGCCTCCAGGTCCAGGCCGTCCGGGCGGGACGATCGCCGCGGCAGGATCGTCACGCCGGTCACCCGGGCGATGCGGTACAGCCGCGGCGCACCGCGGGGCGCGGCGAGCAGATACCAGACGCCCGCCTTGGTGATCAGGCCATAGGGATCCACGGTGTACGTCGACACCGACGCA
>JBPCOR010000042.1:0-5930 GCA_051000035.1 Mycobacteriales bacterium
CGCGTCGGCCTTGGCCCGCTGCTGCTGCTGGGCCATCAGCTCGCGGAACGCCGTCTCGTCGACCGTGAGCCCCTCGTCGCCGGCCATCTCGACGGTCAGTTCGAGCGGGAAGCCGTAGGTGTCGTGCAGCGTGAAGGCCTGCCCGCCCGGGATCGTCGACCGGCCGGCGGCCTTCGTGGCGCGGACCGCACCGTCGAAGATCGTCGTACCCGCACGCAGGGTGTGCCCGAACGCCTCCTCCTCGGCCTCGGCGTAGCCGGCGATGCGGTCGAAGTCGGTAACCAGTTCGGGGTACGACGGGCCCATCGCGTCGCGCACCGCGCCCACCAACCGGCGCATCACCGGCTCGCCGCAGCCGAGCAGCCGCACGTTGCGGATCACCCGGCGCAGCAACCGGCGGAGCACGTAGCCGCGCTGCTCGTTGGACGGAGTGACGCCGTCGGCGAGCACCATCGTGGCGCTGCGAATGTGGTCGGCGATCACCCGAAAGCGCGTGTCGTCGGCGTGATCGGCGCCGTACCGGCGCCCGGTGAGCGACTCGGTCAGCTCGATGGTCGGTGCGAGCAGGTCGGTCTCATAAGCGTTGTCGACACCCTGCAGCAGGAATGCGACCCGCTCCATTCCAAGGCCCGTGTCGATGTTCTTCTCCGGCAGCGGCCGCAGGATCGGGAAGTCCTTGCCCGGCCCCTCGCCGCGCTCGTCCTGCATGAAGACCAGGTTCCAGATCTCTAAGAACCGCTCCTCATCGACGATCGGTCCACCGTCGGGGCCGTACGCGGGTCCGCGGTCGAAGAAGATCTCCGAGTCGGGGCCGCCAGGGCCGGGCACGCCCATGTCCCAGTAGTTGTCCACCATGCCGCGGCGCTGGATCCGGTCCACCGGCAGCCCGGCAATCCGGCGCCACAGGTCCGCGGCCTCGTCGTCGTCACGGTAGACGGAAACCCAGATCCGGTCGGCGTCAAAGCCGTAGCCGCCGCCCGCCTGCGATGACGTGATCAACTCCCAGGCGTAGCCGATCGCCTGCTCCTTGAAGTAGTCGCCGAAGGAGAAGTTGCCGGCCATCTGGAAGAACGTGTTGTGCCGCGCGTCGGTGCCGACCTCGTCAATGTCCAGGGTCCGCAGGCATTTCTGCACACTGGCAACCCGTCGGTACGGCGGCGTCTCCTGCCCCAGCAGATACGGCTTGAACTGCACCATGCCGGCGTTGACGAACAGCAGCGTCGGGTCGTCCAGGATCAGCGACGCCGACGGGACCACGGTGTGACCGCGGACCTCGAAGTAGTCGAGGAATCGTCGGCGTATTTCCGCGCTTTTCATGGCCTCGCGAAGTCCTCGGGCTTCGCGCCGAGCTTGCCGTCGATGCCGGTGCCCGCACGCAATTCGGCGTCGCGATCGGCGGCGCCGGTGCGGGCGTCCTGCACGAACTCGCGCGCGGCGGCCATCGCGCGGACGGCCGAATTCTGCAGGGTCTGCGCGACACCGGCCGGGGTGAGCTGCTGGGTCGCCCGGGTCACCCGACGGGTCGCGGCGACCCCCAGGCCGGCGCCCAGGGTCACCCAGAACAGCCTGCGCATCAGCTGCCACCGCCGGATCGAGAGTGCCTGCGGCCGGGCCGGCGGGCCGGCCCGGTCGCTTGCTCCTCGGCCGCCTTGCGCCGGTTGCTCGCGGCCTGCCGGATACCGAAGGACATCGCCGCGATCTTCACCAGCGGCCCGCCGAGCGTCGACGCGACGACGGAGCTCAGTGCCGCCGCATTGCTCGACACCGACTGGGCGTTCGCCGCGATGCCGTCGACCCGCTCCAGCTCGGCGTTGACCTGCTGCATCGTGGACTGGACACTGGTGAGGATCGGCCCGACGTCCTCGCGTGCCCTGCGCAGGGTGAGGGTCGCCTCGTCCAGCGTGCGCCCAAGCTTCAGGATCGGGATCGCGAGCAGCACGACGAGCAGCACGAATGCACCCGCGGCGATCAGCGCGGCGATCTGGGCACCGGACATGCGGCAACTCCTCTCCTGCTGCGGGCGGATGCTGGCTGCAGCCCGGCCGGTCGCCCTCCGACTGGACCCGTGCGACCTTACCCGGTGGACCCGTCGTCGTACTCGCCGTCGGGGCCCGCTGCCTCGCCCCCGGGGCGCAGCCTGTGCTCCCGCTCCCGCAGCTCGACCCGCCGGATCTTGCCGGAGATGGTCTTGGGCAGCTCGGCGAACTCCAGCCGCCGGATCCGCTTGTACGCCGCAAGTCGCTCCCGTGCGTAAGCGAGAATCGAGGCGGCGGTCGCTGCCGTCGGCTTGTGCCCGACAGCGAGCACCACGTATGCCTTCGGCACGGCCAGCCGGATCGGATGAGGGGACGCGACGATCGCCGCCTCCGCGACCGCCGGATGCTCGATCAGCACGCTCTCCAGCTCGAACGGGCTGATCCGGTAGTCCGATGCCTTGAACACGTCGTCGGCCCGGCCGACGTAGGTGAGGTAGCCGTCCGCGTCGCGGCTGGCGACGTCGCCGGTCCGGTAGTAGCCGTCGCGCATGGATGCCGCGACACCGTCGCGTATGGATGCGGTGACCCACTCCTCGTCGGTGTCGGCCGGCGACCGGTAGCCGGTCATCAGCCCGGCGGGGCGGTCCTCGAGCGGGAGCGCGATCTCACCTTCGTCACCGACCGCACCGGACACCGGGTCGACCAGCGCGACGGCGTAGCCGGGCAGCGGCCGGCCCATCGACCCCGGCACGACCCGCTGCCCGGGCGGGTTGCCGATCTGCGCGGTCGTCTCGGTCTGCCCGTAGCCGTCCCGGATGGTGATACCCCAGGCGTCCCGCACCCGGGCGATGACCTCCGGGTTGAGCGGCTCCCCGGCGCCGACAGCCTCGCGCAGCGGGACCCTGGTCGCTGCGAGGTCGGCCTGGATGAGCATCCGCCAGACCGTCGGCGGCGCGCAGAACGACGTCACCCCGCAGCGCACCATCACATCCAGCAGCCGCCCCGCGTCGAAGCGGGTGTAGTTGTAGATGAGCACCGTCGCCTCGGCGCTCCACGGCGCGTAGACGTTGCTCCACGCGTGCTTCGCCCAGCCGGGCGAGGAGATATTCAGGTGCACATCGCCTGGCCGCAGGCCGATCCAGTACATCGTGGAGAGGTTTCCCACCGGGTACGACGTGTGGGTGTGCTCGACCAGCTTCGGCGCGGCCGTCGTACCGGAGGTGAAGTACAGCAGCAGCGGGTCGGTTGCCTTCGTCGGCGAGCCCGGCGCGAAGTCGGCCGGTGCGTTGCGTGAGTCGGCGTAGGACAGCCAGCCCGAAACCGGTTCCCCCACCGCGATCCGGGTGTAACCACCTGCCACGTCGGCGAATCTGCCCGCGTCCGCCGATCCGACGACGACGTGGCTGGCGCCGCCCCTGGCCACCCGGTCGCGCAGATCGGCCGCCGAGAGCAGGGTGCTCGCCGGGATGACGACGGCCCCCAGCTTCATGGCGGCGAGGATGGTCTCCCATAGCTCGAGCTGGTTGCCGAGCATCAGGATCAACCGGTCGCCCCGCGCGACACCGTGCGCGCGGAGCCACCCTGCGAGCTGGCCGGACCGGCGCGACATGGCCGCGAAGCTGACCTGCTGCTCGCTGCCGTCCTCCTCGACGATCCACAGCGCCGGCCGCTCGTTGGCGCGCGCCATGACGTCGAAGACGTCGACCGCCCAGTTGAAATCGGTCAGCTCCGGCCACCGGAAGTCGCGGTAGGCCGTGTCGTAGTCGGTGCGGTGATCGAGCAGGAAGTCCCGGGCAAGCCGGAACGCGTCGCCACCGGAGCGGGTGGACCCGACGGGCGTGGATCCGGTCACCGTGGTCAGAGTAGCTGTGGACCCTCAGCTGCCGGGACCTGGGGCGCATCGGGTGCGGACGCGGGTGGCGCCCCGGCGCCTGGGGCCGGGTCCCCATCCGGCCGGTGCAGCAGACCGGTGACTCGCCAGCGCCGGATCAGCCAGTCGCGATCGGTTCCGAGGACGGCGGCCATGGCGCGCAGATCCTCCGCGCGCAGCACTATCCGGCCGGTCGCGGGGCTTCGCCGATCGCCGCGAACCGTCGCGACATAATTCGCCAGCACCGATGCGGCCCGGTCGGTCGCCGGCACCATCGACAGCGCTGCCAGCTCGACGATCAGAGGCTGGCTGGCCGCCGCGGTCTGCCGGGGCGCCCCCTCTAGCAGCACCGACACCGGTACGTCGTAGAGCCGGGCGATCTCCATCAGTCGTGGCACCGAGACGGTCCGGTCGCCGCGCTCGTAGCAGCCGACGATCCCGGCCTTCAAGCGCCCGTGCGACTTCGCCTCGACATCGCCCAGGGACCAGCCGCGGGCCTCGCGGGCCCGGCGCAGCCGCTCCCCCAGCTCGTGCAGCACGCCGACGTCGCTCACCAGCGCGGGCCCGGGGTCCGCGGCGCGACCGCGACAATCACGTCGCTGCTGGCCATGGTGCTCCCCAAGGATCGATCCGCGGCACCGGTGTGCCGGGTGGTGTCATGCCGGCGTCGGCCGATGACCGCTGTCCGGATCCCCCCGTCCGGACAGCGGTCACGCTGCGTCGTACTCGAACCTGCAATGACGCCGGCTCGTTTCTCAACCACCGGTGATGACCACTCTAGGTAGTGAGACGCCGGTTGCACGTCGCTTTGAGTAAACACAGAGGGGTGAATATCACTGTGTGTAGTTTACACTCTGGATGCGTACCACTACAACGAGTTACGACGATGCTTCGTCCGAGCGGACAATCGACCGCAATCGGGACACCCGGTCGCAGAGCGCTCGCTCGCCGCCGTGGCTCGTCGGGCGGTAGTAGTCGCGGCCGACGACCGGGTCGGGTGCGTACTGCTGGGGTACGACGCCGGCCTCCGAGTCGTGCGCATACCGGTAGCCGCGACCGTGCTCGAGCCGCTTGGCGCCGACATAGTGCGCATCGCGCAGGTGGGCTGGGACCGGCCCGGCCAGCCCGGCCCGCACGTCGGCCAGCGCGGCGTCGATCGCGGTGATCACCGCGTTGGACTTCGGGGCGGTGGCGAGGTGGATCACCGCCTGCGCCAGGGTGATCCGGCCCTCTGGCAGGCCGATGAGCGCCACCGCGTCGGCGGCCGCGACCGCCGTCCGCAGCGCGGTCGGGTCGGCCATCCCGATGTCCTCGCTGGCGAGGATCACCAGCCGGCGGGCGATGAACCGCGGATCCTCGCCCGCCTCGATCATGCGGGCCAGGTAGTGCAGGGCGGCGTCGACGTCGGAGCCGCGCACGGACTTGATCAGCGCGCTCGCGACGTCGTAGTGCTGGTCACCGGTGCGGTCGTAGCGCACGGCGGCCTTGTCGACGGCGGCCTCGAGCGTCGCCAGATCCACCTGGTCCCGACCGAGCGCCGTCGCGGCGCCGGCGGCCGCCTCCAGCCCGTTCAGGGCCCGCCGGGCATCGCCGCCGGCCACCCGGAGCAGGTGCTCGAAGGCGTCGTCGTCGAGGCCGATCGTGCCGGCGTAGCCACGCTCGTCGGCGAGCGCACGGTGGACCAGCTCGCCGACGTCGTCGTCGATGAGCGGCTCGAGGGTGAGCAGCAGCGAGCGCGACAGCAGCGGCGTGACGATCGAGAAGTACGGGTTCTCCGTGGTCGCCGCCACCAGGGTCACCACCCGGTCCTCGACCGCGCCGAGCAGGCTGTCCTGCTGGGTGCGGGAGAAGCGGTGCACCTCGTCGATGAATAGCACGGTCTGCGCACCGGTGAGCCCGAGGTCGGTGCGGGCCGCCTCGATGACCGCGCGAACGTCCTTGACGCCGGCGGACAGCGCGGAAAGCGGGACGAAACGGCGCCTGGTGGCGTGCGACACGACATGCGCGATGGTCGTCTTGCCGGTGCCGGGCGGGCCCCACAGGATCACCGACATCGGCGCGTCACCCTCGACCAGGCGGCGCAG
>JBPCOR010000120.1:0-3545 GCA_051000035.1 Mycobacteriales bacterium
CCGCGGCGACGGTCATCGACAGGTCGAGCACGTCGCGCCAGCCGGGCAGGTCCTCCGGCCAGCCGGAGCGGAGCAGCCCGGCGACCAATCCGGCGAGCGCGGAGTCACCGGCGCCGATGGTGTCGGCAAGGCGGCCGGTGAGCGGCACGCCGGGATGCTCGACCGTGCCCGCGTCGCTGTGGACCGCAGCACCCGCGCCGCCCCTGGTCACCAGCACGGCGTCGGCTCCGAATCCACGCAACCGGTCGGCCGCGGCGTCGGGGGCGCAGGGATACCGTGCCCGCACATCGTCCGAGCTGACCTTCAGCAGCGAGCCCCGCGGCGCCAGCTGCTCGAGGTGGGCACGGATGCCCGACCCGTCGCCACCCGCGGGGATGCGCGGATTCGGGTCGATCAGCCGCAGCCCGCGCGCCCGCCGCAGCGTTGCGAGGAGTACGTCGCGCTCGGCCGGGTCCGCGAGTGCCGTCGTACTGACCACGACGGTGTCCGCCCCCGCGACGGCGTCCAGCACGGGTGGCGTGAGCTCCTCGCGGCGCACCTTCGCGTCGCTGAAGTCGTAGGTCATATCGACACCCCGCCGGTGCGCCCGCGCGACCCGGGTGGGCAGCGGTTCGGCCGGAACGTACGCCGTGACGCCCGCCGCGGTGAGCACCTCACGCAAGAGCGCACCCTCGGCATCCGGGCCGAGGTTGGTGACCAGCGCGATGTCGGGCCGCCCTCGTGATCCGAGCGCCTCGGCGACGCGCCTGAGTGTGACGGCGACATTGAGCGCACATCCCCCCGCCGCGCGACGCACCTGCCCGTCGACCTCCACCTCATCGACCAGCGCGTCACCGAGTACGACGCACGACGCCACAACCACCCTCACCTTCGACACGTGCGCGGCCGGCTCGCCCTGCCCGCGTGTTCGGCGCGCGCGGTGACCCGCGAACACTGGCCAGCCCGGTTCCGCCGAGGAATGGGGCTCGCCCCGGCCATGAGACCGCCGGATCGGTCCCGGGCCACAATAGGGCCGTGCGACATCCGCATTCTCGGCTCGCTCGACGTGCTGGCCGACGACGGCCGGCCGATCGCGGTTGGCGGGGCCGGCTGCGTGCGCTGATGATCCGGCTCGCCCTCTCGGCCGGCGAGATGGTGCCCACGAGCCGGCTGGTCGACGACCCGTGGGAAGACCGGCGACCGGTTGACGCAGCAGACGCGCTGCGGTTGCTCGTCTCCAGGCTGCGAATCGCGCTCGGTGCGGACTGCTGACATGCGGTCGAGTCGCTGCCGTCGGGGTACCGCCTGGCCGTCGAGCCCGGGGCGATCGACGCCGGGCGGTTCGAGCGGCTGGCCACCGCCTGACACCGGGCGCTGGCTCGCGGCGAGCACTGCGAGGCGAGGGATCTGTTGCAGGAGGCGCTCGCGCTGTGGCGAGGTCCGGCGCTCTCTGACATCGACGGTGCAAGCTTCGCGGCCGCGGCGATCGCCCGGCTCACCGAGCTGCGGCTCGCGGCCGACCTGGACCGGATCGAGGCCGACCTGAGGGCCGGGACGGCCACGTCGGCCATGGCCGAACTCGAGCAGTTCACGGCCGAGCACCCGCTGCACGAGCACGCCGCCATCCTGCTGGTGCGAGCCCTGGCCGCGAGCGGCCGGCAAGCCGATGGGCTGCGCGTCGTCGAGGAGATGCGCACCCGGCTCGCCGACGAGCTCGGCGTCGACCCGTCGGCGGCGCTGCAGGAGGCGCATCTGCAGGTGTTGCGCGGCGACCTGCTAGGCCGCAGCAGTCCCGGTCGGGTCGGGTGCGTTCAGCTGAACGCGACCGATGTGAATGCCGCGCAACGTCGTTCGGCGCCGACCGCACCATCTGCACCTCTCAACATGCCGCGCGGCCGCAAGCGCGCGATGGTAATCTCATGGTATGCGTGCAACCATTGACAAGGCAGGTCGATTGGTCATCCCGAAGCAGCTCCGGGAGCGAGTCGGTTTGGCCCCGGGCGAGGTCGAGGTGGTCGCAGACGGCGCCGGGCTGCGCGTCGAGCCGGTAGCCAGCGGGCGGCTGGTCGAGCAGAAGGGCCGGCCGATCATCGCTGCCACGGGCACGCCGCTCGACGACGCGGCGGTGCGGGCGCTGCGCGATGCCGACCAGAGGTAGCGCCCGGATCGTCCTTCTCGACACCAGCGCGGCGGTCGCTTTTGTGGTCGCCGACCACGATCGCCACGATGCGACCTTCGACGCACTGGCCGACCTCGACCTCGGACTGGCCGGGCATGCGGCATTCGAGGCCTTCTCCGTGCTGACCAGGTTGCCACCGCCCAGCCGGCTCACCGCCGCCGCTGCCGGCCACCTGCTTCGGGCGAACTTCCCGCACGGCCGTTTCCTCAGCGCGCGGCGTGCCGCGGCCCTCTTCGGTTCACTCCCCGGGCTCCGCGTCGCCGGCGGATCGGTGTACGACGCGCTCATCGGTGCGGTGGCGGTCGAGCACGGCCTGCCGTTGGTCAGCTGCGATCGCCGGGCACTTCCCACCTATCGCGAACTCCGCGTCGAGGTCCGGATGATCCACTGACTAGGAAACGGTGGGGTCAGTGCGACCAGTCGGCGGCGCGGATGTCCCGCATCGCCTCCCGGCGTGCCCCGCCGATCAGCGTGTCGATATAGACCTGACCCTGCAGGTGCCCGGACTCGTGCTGCAGGCAGCGAGCGAGGTAGCCGTCACCCTCGATCCGCAGCGGCTCGCCGTGCAGGTCGGCTCCCTCGACGGCGGCGCGGAAATACCGCGGCGTGTCATAGGACAGGAAGGGCAGCGACAGGCAGCCCTCCGGATCGGCGATCGTCTCGCCCTCGGTCGACACCAGCCGCGGGTTGACGACATGCCCCACGTGCCACTCGTCGGACGCGTCGTGGCAGTCATAGACGAAGACCGAGAGGCCGACGCCGATCTGATTCGCCGCCAGGCCGACGCCCTCGGCCTCGTACATCGACGCGAACATGTCATCGACCAACCGGCTCAGTTCCCGGTCGAACGAAGTGACCTCATCGGTCGGGGTGCGCAGCACCGGATCGCCGAGGTAGCGGATCGGGCGGGCTGTGCCGCGGCGGCGACCGCGCACCGACGGCAGCCGGCCCGTCATCAGCCGTCGCCTTCGGCGCCGTTCCCGTGCGCGCCTACAGCGCGGTTCCCGGGCGCGCCTTCGGCGCGGTCCCGGTGCGCCCCGGACCAGGTCCAGGCATATCCCGGATCCTCGCAGGCGAGCCCGGCCGGGCAGATGTCCAGCGGCCGGAACGTATCGACCATGACGGCTAGCTCGTCGAAGTACTCGGCTCCGATCGAGCGCTCCGCGGCGCCCGGCTGCGGTCCGTGCGTGAATCCACCCGGGTGCACCGAGATCGACCCCTGCTCGATACCCGATCCGCGGCGCGCCTCGTAGTCGCCGGCGCAGTAGAACATCACCTCGTCGGAGTCGACGTTGGCATGGTTGTAGGGGATCGGGATCGATCCCTGGTGATAGTCGACCTTGCGCGGCACGAAGTTGCAGATCACGAAGTTGGAGCCGTCGAAGAC
>JBPCOR010000122.1:0-7572 GCA_051000035.1 Mycobacteriales bacterium
GCGGTGGGACAACCCGAAGGGCATCAAGCTGTACACCGCCGAGTGGCGCGGCGATTCGCGGGGCTGGACGCTGAAGGACCCGGAGGCCTACACCTACCTGGCCAAGGCGCAGGAGCTCGGCATCAAGAACGTCCACGTGCACAAGGGCCCCACGATCTGGCCGCTTGACAAGGACGCGTTCGATGTCTCCGACGTCGACCACGCGGCGACCGATTTCCCCGAGCTGAACTTCATCGTGGAGCATGTCGGCCTGCCCCGCATCGAGGACTTCTGCTTCATGGCGACGCAGGAACCGAACGTCTACGCCGGCCTGTCCGTCGTCACCGGCGGTCTCATGTACGCCCGACCCAAGTTCTTCGCCAAGGTCATGGGCGAGCTGCTGTTCTGGGTCGGCGAGGACAAGATGACCTTCGGCAGCGACTACAGCATCTGGGAGCCGAAGTGGCAGATCGAGGGACTCGTCGACTGGGACTACCCGAGTGACGAGTTCTCCGACTACCCGCGGGTCACCACCGACACCAAGAAGAAGATCCTCGGGCTGAACGCGGCCAAGCTCTACGGTATCGAGGTGCCGGCGCAGTGCAAGATCGCTGACTCGAGCGCCCCGGCGTCACAGGATGATGCCCAGCTGGTCGACAAGGCCCCGGTGTGACCGATGTTGCCGGGAGCGTGTTGGCGGTGCCGACACGCTCCCAGGTAATTCACGCCCTCGACTCCGTACGCGATCCCGAGTTGGACGAGCCGGTCACCTCACTCGGCTTCGTGGCGTCATGCGTGATCTCAGGCGACGGCATGGTGGAGGTGCACCTGCGCCTGCCCACATACTTCTGCGCGCCGAACTTCGCGTTCCTGATGGTCGCCGACAGCTGCGACGCGGTGAGCGCGGTGGCGGGCGTAAGTAAGACCGTCATCGTGCTGGACGATCACTTCGCCTCCGACGCGATCAACCACGGCGTCGCGGCCCGGGCCGGTTTCGTCGAGACGTTCGGTGCTGAGGCGGCCGGCGAGCTGGACCCGCTGCGGGCCACCTTCATCCGCAAGGCAGTGCTCGCCGGCACCGACCGGGTCTGCCGCCCGCTCATGGCCGCGGGCGCAACGCCGGCCCACCTCGCCGCGATGACTTTGGCCGAGGTGCCGCCGTCGCCGGACCTGGACCGGTTGCGGGCCCGTCGGCACGAGATCGGGCTGCCCAGCGACGACTCGTCGGCGCTGCTCATCGACGCGGCGACCGGGGAGGCCGTGCGCCCGGACGATCTCCGCCTGCACCTGGGCAAGGCCCGGCTCACGCGGGTGAACATCGAGGCCAACGGCAGTGTCTGCCGGGGCATGCTGCGCAGCCGGTACGGCGTTGTCGGCGAGGTCGAGGAGGAGGCGCGATGAGGGCCGTGCGACTGCACGCCTACCACCAGCAGCCGGTCGTCGAGGAGGTGCCGGAGCCGACGGTCACCGGTCCGCTGGACGTCCTGGTGAAGATCGGCGGTGCGGGAGTTTGCCGCACCGATCTGCACATCATCGATGGGCAGTGGGACGCAGCGATGTCCCCGACGCTGCCGTACACGATCGGGCACGAGAACGCCGGTTGGGTGCACGAGATCGGCTCGGGCGTCACCAACGTCGCCGTCGGCGACACCGTGATCCTGCATCCGACGCCGACCTGTGGGCTGTGCCGGGCCTGCCGGGCTGGGCAGGACATGCACTGCGAGCACAGCACCTTCCCGGGCCTGGACACCGACGGCGGCATGGCCGAATACCTGCTCACCTCCGCCCGGGCCTGCGTCAAGCTCGACCCGTCGACCCAACCGGCCGACGTGGCCGCCCTGGCAGATGCCGGCATCACGGCGTATCACGCGGTCCGCAAGGCGATCCCGCTGCTGTACCCAGGGACTACCTGCGCGGTCATCGGCGCGGGCGGCCTCGGGCACATCGGCGTCCAGTGCGTCAGTGCCCTCACCGCCGCGAATATCGTCGTTGTGGACCGCAACCCCGACGCGCTGGCGCTTGCCGGGAAGCTCGGTGCGCATCAGACCGTGGTCGCCGACGGCGGGCAGGTCGAGGCGGTGCAGGACCGCACCGACGGGCTCGGCGCCGATGTCGTCCTCGATTTCGTCGCCGAGGAGGGAGCTGAGCACGACGGTTTCGCGATGACCCGGCCCGGTGGCTCGTATTTCGTCATCGGTTACGGCGGTACGTTGACCATCCCGACGCTCGACGTGATCTCCACCGAGCGCAACATCATCGGCAATATCGTCGGCACCTATAACGAGCTCGCCGAGCTGATGGTCCTGGCGCAGGCGGGGAAGGTCACCCTGCACACCAAGACGTACCCCCTGGATGAGGCGCAACAGGCGCTGGCCGACCTCGACGCCGGGCAAGTCCGGGGACGGGCAATCCTCGTCCCGTAGTTCCCATGACACCGGCGCCGTGACGCCCAGGAGGACCGATGGCCAAGGAGTTGCGCTTCGCCGAGGAGGCCCGGCACTTGCTGCTGCGCGGGGTCGATCAGCTCGCCGAGGCGGTGAAATCGACCCTGGGTCCCAAGGGGCGCAACGTCATTCTGGAAAAGATCACCGGATCGCCGGTGGTGACCAACGACGGGGTGACAATCGCCCGGGAGATCTACCTGTCGGACCAGTTCGAGAACATGGGCGCGCAGCTGGTCAAGGAAGCGGCGATCAAGACCAACGACATCGTCGGTGACGGCACCACGACGGCCACCGTGATCGCGCAGGCGATTATCCGCGAGGGCATGACGGCGATCAGCGAGGGCGGCAATCCGGTGCTGGTCAAGCGCGGCATCGACATCGCCGTCAAGAGGCTGGTCGAGCACCTGCGCAACGTCGCCCACCCGGTGGACACCGAGGCCGACTACGCGCGGGTGGCGGCTATCTCGGCCAACGACGACGACACCGTCGGTGCCGTGCTGGCGAAGGCGCTCTTCACCGTCGGCGACGGCGGGATCGTGACCGTCGAGGAGTCGGTCGCGCACGGGCTGAGCGTGAGCTTCGTGGAGGGCTTCGAATACGACAACGGCTACGTCTCGCCGTACCTCGTGACTCACCCGGCGAGCCTGGAGGCGATCCTCGACGACCCCTACATCCTGCTGTGCAGCGAGAAGATCTCGAAGGTGCAGCAGCTGATGCCGTTGCTGGACAAGGTCATGCGAGACCCGCGGCCGCTCGTCATCATCGCCGAGAACGTCGAGGGCTCCGCGCTGAGCATGCTGGTGCACAACCACGTCAACGGCGTATTCCGTTGCGTCGCGACCAAGGCTCCCGGCTTCGGTGACCGACGCTTGCACAAGCTCGAGGACATCGCCACGATCACCGGTGGTCAGGTCTACAGCAAGCACTCCGGCTTCACTTTGGAGACCATGACCGTCGCGCAGCTCGGCCGGGCGCGGCAGGTGCGGGTCACCGTGGACCGCACGGCGATCATCGACGGCGCCGGCTCGCGGGAGCAGATCGACTTCCGGGTGGCGCAGCTGCGGGCCGAGATGGACCGGGCGACCTTCGGCATCGATGAGGATGTGCTCACCGAGCGGATCGGGTCGCTGTCGGGCAAGGTGGCGGTGATCAGGGTCGGTGCCCCCACCGACGCGGAGCTGGCCGAATTGCAGCACCGGTCGAGGACGCACTGTCGGCGACCCGAGCGGCCATGGCCGAGGGCATCGTCGCCGGCGGCGGCGTGGCCCTGCTGCACGCCGCATCGGTGCTCGATGAGCTGCAGGTCAAGGACGACTACGCGATCGGCGTGGAGATCGTCCGGCGGGCGCTGTCCGAGCCGACCTTTCTCATCGCTGCCAACGCCGGTTATGCCGGCCGTGATGTCGTGGACAAGGTGTCGGAGCTGGGCGTCGATGAAGGCTTCGATGCACTGGAAGGCTGCTACGGCAACATGATCGAGATGGGCATCATCGACCCGCTGCGGGTGTGCCGGTCGGCGCTGCAGAACGGCGCGTCCGTCGCGGGCCTGCTCCTCACGACCAACACGCTGATCGCCGAGGAGCAGACCCCGTGGGGCGGCAGCCGCGCATTGATGACCGAATTCGGGCAGCTCGACGAGGGCCTGCATCAACCCTCGCCGGATGCCAGTACGCCCCAGTCCCTGGGTCTGGGCCCCTCGGTCGGATGAGCGCGCCGGAGATGAGCGACCAGATCAGCCCGCCGACCGCGATGCGGCGGCTGGGCACTCCCGGTGCCGCCGAACTCGCCGGGCTCAGCGCGATGTTCGAGGATCTGCAGACGGTGCTGCGGTGCTGCGAACGCCTGGTGACGAATCTCGGCACGGTCGACGGCGGCGAGCCGGACGGCGTCGTGGTCGAGGCGGTCTGGACGACTGCATTGTTGTCCTATGCGCGCTGTTTCGTCGCCGCGAAGGCCCGACCCGCCCTCACCGACAAGGATCTCACCGCCGCGCAGCCCGAGGGCGATGTACTGAAATGGCATCAGGTCGTGCTGCGGTTGCGCGACCACTACGCCGACCCGACGGTCAATCCGCGGGAGCGATTCTCGGTCGGCGTCGCGCAGGACGAGAGCGGTGCGGCGAGCGGGCTGGGCATCACGTCCGCCCGGCAACCGCTCGTCGATGACGTCACGGTGCGCCAGCTGGGCGCTGTCGCGTTCGCGCTGAGCGGACTGGTCGGAGACCGCATCGGCGCCGCCCAGCAAAAGGTGTACGACGAGGCCAAGGACACCGGCGCGGCCGAGCTGAACAAACTCCAGCAGCTGGACGTATCAGCCCCGGCAGGCTAGGACCTGTACCTCGACCAGGACGGCCCTGGCTACTGCCCGCACGAGCCGCCGCGCCGCGCCTCCAAACGCAGCGCGGCCTTGGTGGAACGCGTGCGGGAGATTGCCAGCGGTGTGCCGGCAGATGTCTTCGCGGGCACGGACGCCGTACACGGTGACTTCCACCCGGGAAACGTCCTGGTCGCCGCGGGCTCGCCGGATGTCGTCGCCGGCGTCGTCGACTGGACCGGCGCGCGGGCCGGCGACTGCGGGCTGGATCTGGTCACTCTCGGCTTCTCCCTCGACCACGACGTCGCCGCGCCCGCGGCCCGCGTCCTCGTCCGAGACCGTATCGCCGCCGACGTCGACTCCCACGCTCTGCTTGCCTTCACGGCGCACCTGGCGCTTCGGCAGGTCGACTGGGCGATCCGCCACCACGGCACGGCCGAGGCCGACCGCTGGGCGGACATCGCAGATGACTGGTTCAGGTGGGCGACGCGAGCGTCCTAGCCTAGCGATGAGGCAGCCCGCGATGACACGTAGATAGCCCCGTCCACATCGCCGCACCGTCGCCCCGCCCGCTGACCCCGCGCGGGCCGCGTGATGCGCCATTAGGGTCGACGGGTGGACGGCATCGGATCCGCGCCCGGCGCCGCGGTCCTGATCACGGGCACGGTGGGGGCGGGCAAGACGACGGTCGCGCAGATGGTGGGCGACCTGCTCAGTGATGCGGGGGCGCCCAACGCCGTCATCGACCTGGACTGGCTCCGCCGGTCCTGGCCCAGCCCGGCCGGCGACCGGTTCAACAACGAGCTGGAGCTGCGCAACCTTCGACCGGTGGCCCGCAACTACCTCGACGCCGGCGCGCGGCGACTTGTCCTCGCCGGGGTGGTGGAGACCCGGGCCGGGCGGGACCGCTACCAGGACGCGCTCGGCGTACCGCTGTCGGTGTGCCGGCTCCGGGTGGATCTGGCGGTCGTACGCGCCCGGCTCGGTCGCCGGCATCAGGGCGAGGATGCGGCACTCGGCTGGCACCTGGACCGGTCCGGGGAGCTCGAGGCCATCCTGCAGGGCGCTGGCGTCGAGGATGTCGTCGTCGATGCGACTTCCGGCAGCATCCTGGAGGATGCCAGCGCCGGCAGCATCAGGGGGATAGCCGCAGCCGTCATCGAGGCGGTCGGCTGGAACGTCCAGTCGCACGGATGAAAGGAATGCCGATGACCGAGCTACACCGTCGCTGGACCCCGTGCCGCCGGAGCTGACCGCCACGATCGAGGCTCGTTTCGTCGCCGCCGGTGTGACGCTGACCGAGCCCGAGGCGCCGTCGTACCCGTCGCCGCGCGCAACGTCGGCCGGACACACCAGCCCGTGTCGAGATCCCCACCCGCGGCACCTGCCCTCAGCCATGGGACGCGCGCGCTGTGCCCGACCGGGTGCGGGACTGGCTGCGTCGTCGAGGTCCTCCGCACAGCAACGCCGCGATGACAAGAAGGCCCCAGACCAGGAACCACGGATCCCACAGGTACGCATGCCAGGCCAGCGCGCGATGGTCAGCGTCGCGGGCGGTCCGAAGGACACCGGCCTGAACGAGCAGCCCTGTCGTCGTCAGCACCAGCCCGTAGACCGTCAGGATCGCGGCCTCGACCCAGGCCAGCGCCCACCCCAGGCGTTGCCACATCGGGCCGGGCGACGGGCGCAACACCAGCACCGGGAGCACGGCGGCGAGCACCTTCACCGCCACCACGACCCACAGCAGGGTTGTCGTCTTCGCGCCGCCGTTACGACCCGCCCGCTCGAATACTCCTCCGACCGTGTCGAGCAATCCGGTGCCGCCGGTTGCCCAGTAGCCGCTGACCGCCGCGTTGCCGAGACCAGCGAGCAGCGCCAGCCAGGCAGCAACCCACGCGGCGGCAGTCCGCCCGTCGCGGGTTGTCGAGCGGGTCGACGTCATGGTGTCGACCGTGGCACATCTGCCCGCCGCCGGCATCCGCTCGGCCCGGGGGCGGTTGCCTGCACTGATTGCGGCAGACTCGGTGTCGTGCGCAGGTGGGCGGCGGTGTCGGCGGGTCTTGCGCCGATCGCGCTGATCGGCGGCTGGTCACTGGCGGAGTCCCGCCAGCCGCGTGGCTACGACCCGATCCGGGAAACGATCAGCGCCTTGGCTGCCCAAGCCGCGACCGATCGATGGATCATGACGACCGGGCTGGCCGTCCTCGGCGCCTGCCACGTCGTGACCGCGAGCGGTCTGACGGAGGCCGGTACCGGCGGGCGGGCTCTGCTGGCGCTCGGCGGTGCCGCGACGGTCGTGGTTTCGGCGCTCCCGCAGCCGGCCACCGGACACGTCACCGCGGCCACGATCGGGTTCGCCGCGCTGGCGGTGTGGCCGGCCGCCGCGCTCGTGCCGGGACGTCGGAGCGCCCGCGTCGCCGCCGCGGTCCTGCTCGTACTGCTCGCCTGGCTGGGCGTGGAACTGCAACGGGGCGACCTGCTGGGCCTGAGTGAACGCGCCCTCGCCGCAGCTGAGGCGGTCTGGCCGCTCGTCGTCGTGGTCGCGCTCGTCACGTCCCAACGGCGGCGTGCATCACGGGGCTAGACCTGGGCTAGACCTGGGCTAGACCACGGCTAGACCCACCCGAGCAGCTTCGGGTGCGTCGGCCGCCGGTTCCACGCCCCGCTCGCCGGGCTCACGGCGCAGGGGTCGTTGGTCGCCGCGGTCGTCCGGGCGAACGGCGTGGCAAACGAAGGGTCACCCGAGGGCAGCCCACCGATGTCCTCGGTTGCCGTACCGGCCGCTGGCGGAGCCGGCGGCTTCGGTAACCTCGCTACAACGGAAAACACAGGAAGC
>JBPCOR010000198.1:0-4865 GCA_051000035.1 Mycobacteriales bacterium
GACCTTGTGCTGATCGACGAGCTGGTCGGGCTACTGGACGGGGTTCCGACGTACGGCCACGTCGTGATCGACGAGGCGCAGGACCTGTCGCCCATGCAGTGCCGGGCGATCGCGCGCCGCAGCGTCGCCGGGTCGGTGACGGTGCTCGGCGATCTCGCCCAGGCCACCACGCCGTGGGCGCCGGGTGACTGGGCGCTGACCCTCGACCATCTCGGCCATCCCGACGCGACGGTGCAGCCGCTGACCGCCGGTTACCGCGTGCCCGGCAGTGTCCTGGACCTGGCGAACCGGCTGCTGCCGCACATCGCGACGGGCCTGCAGCCGGCGACGAGCGTCCGGCCAGGTGTCGGCGCCGTCACCGCGCACCGGCGGGCCGACCTGGTGCCAACCGTGCGTTCGCTCCTCGCGGGCGTCGGCTCGATCGGCGTCATAGGAGCTGATCGCGAGGTCGGCGCTCTGCTGGGCGAGCTCGCGGATCTCGGCGCCGCCGAGCTCACCGGCGATGCCGACCCGCGGCTGGCCGTCGTGGCGTCCAGGACGGCGAAGGGCCTGGAGTTCGACGCGGTGGTGGTGGTCGAGCCGGCGCACCTCGTCGGCTCCGAAGTCGACCGCCGCACCGGCCTGCGGCGGCTCTACGTCGCGCTGACCAGGGCCGTGAGCCACCTGGTGCTCGTGCACGACAGCGCGCTGCCCGTTGAGCTCACCGGCTGACGCGCAGCCGGCGGTCCAGCCACAGGTACACCGCGCCGACGCCGACCAGCAGCAGAATCAGACCGACGCCGTTCCGGACGACCGTCACGTAGCCGAGCTGGGTGACGTCGATGAACGGGTACGGATACCAGCCCGTTGCCGCGCCGTGCGCGAAGCTGTAGCCGACGTACAACGCCGGCCAGATCAGCGAGAGCACGAGGGTGGTCTCCTCGATGCGCGGTCGCGGGCCGACCAGCAGCCAGCCGAGCACTGCCATCAGCGGCGCGGCGTAGTGCAGCAGGGCGTTGGTGACCGCCGCCGCGCCGTGCAGGTCGACCACGCCGCGCAGCAGGGTGGCGTAGACGATCCCGGTGACGGTGATCCCGAACAGCGCCTCCAGCCGCAGCACCCGCCACACCCGACCGTCCCGCAGCGGTGCGACCGCGAGGGTCACGGCGGTGATCGCGACGAGAATGTTGGACTCGACGGTGAAGAAACTGAAGAACCTGACGATGCGGGTCGCCACGCTCGGGAGCGCACCGGCGGAGTCGACCAGCACGTTGACGCCCCGGATGATCAACACGAGCTGCCATACCAGTCCCACGACGACCACCACGGCCGTCGCCGCGTGCCAGGTCACGGCCCGGCGCCGCCGCGTGCGCGGGGTGCTCACGCGCCCACCTACTCGACCGCCTGCTGGCCCTTGCCCAGCACGACGACGCCGCCGGGGCTGACCTGGTAGCGCTTCTCGTCGAGTTCGTGCTGGACGCCGATGTGGGCGCCGTCGGGCACGACGACGTTCTTGTCCAGGATCGCGCCGCGGACGACGGCACCCCGGCCCACCGACACGTTGTCCATGAGGACGCTGCCCTCGACGTATGCGCCGGCGTAGACCCGGACACCGGGGGAGAGGATCGAGCCCCGGACGGTGGAATTGGCGATGATCACGCCGTCGGAGACGATCGACTCCTGCGCCATCCCGCCCTCGACGAACTTCGCGGGCGGCAGTTGCGCGTGCGAGGTGAAGATCGGCCACTGCCGGTTGTAGAGATTGAAGATGGGGTGCACGGCGACCAGGTCGATGTGTGATTCGTAGTAGGTGTCGAGCGTCCCGACGTCGCGCCAGTAGCCACGATCGCGCCCGGTCGCGCCGGGCACCTCGTTGTCGGCGAAGTCATAGACCCGGGCCGCGTCCTGCTCGACCATCATCGGCACGATGCTGCCGCCCATGTCGTGCACGGAGTCCTCGGTGACGGCGTCGGTCCGCAGGGCGTCCAGCAGCGCCGAGGTCTCGAAGACGTAATTGCCCATCGAGGCGAAGACCTGCTGCGGCGCGCCCGGCAGGCCCGGCGGGTCGAGCGGCTTCTCCAGGAACTGCCGGATCCGGCCGTCGGCGTCGGAGTCGATCACGCCGAACGCCGACGCCTCGGCGCGCGGGACGCGGATGCCGGCGACGGTCACCCCGGCGCCGGAGCCGATGTGCTGCTCGACCAGCTGCGAGGGGTCCATCCGGTACACGTGGTCGGCACCGAAGACCACGATGTGGTCGGGCTCGTCGTCGTAGACCAGGTTCAGGCTCTGGTAGATCGCGTCGGCGCTGCCGGTGTACCACCTCGGGCCGAGTCGTTGCTGCGCGGGCACCGGGGTGATGAAATCGCCCAGCTCGGTCGACATCCGCCAGGTCGTGGTGATGTGCCGGTCCAGGGAGTGCGACTTGTACTGGGTCAGGACGCAGATCCGGCGGAAACCGCCGTTGACCAGATTCGACAGGGCGAAGTCGATCAGCCGGTAGTTGCCGGCGAACGGTACCGCCGGCTTCGCCCGGTCGGCAGTCAGCGGCCACAGCCGCTTGCCCTCGCCGCCGGCGAGCACGATCCCCAGGACGCGCGGCCTGCTCCGCATGGCGGTGACCCTACTTGCGGGCGACCCTACGCTGCACCACATGCGCATCGGTGTCGTCACCCGGGAGTACCCGCCGGAGGTCTACGGCGGCGCGGGAGTTCACGTGGAATACCTCGTGCCGCAGCTGCGGGCGCTGCCCGACATCGAGGTCGACGTGCACTGCTTCGGCGCACCGCGCGACGGCGCGATCGCCTACGCAGCACCCCCCGCGGATCTCATCGACGCGAACGCCGCGCTCGGCGTGCTCGGCACCGACGTCAGTATCGCCGCCGGCCTCGCGCGGGCCGACGTCGTCCACTCGCACACCTGGTACGCCAATCTGGCCGGGCATCTCGCCGCGCTGCTCTACGGGATCCCGCACGTCGTCACCGCGCATTCGCTCGAGCCGCGCCGGCCGTGGAAGGCCGAGCAGCTCGGCGGTGGATACCAGCTCTCCTGCTGGGCGGAGCGGACGGCGTACGAGGCGGCCGACGCCGTCATCGCCGTGAGCGCGGGGATGCGCGCCGACCTCCTGGACTGCTACCGGGCGCTGGACCCGGGGCGGGTGCACGTCGTCCACAACGGCGTGGACACCGCGGCGTACGCGCCCGCGGAGGGGACCGACGTGCTGCGGGCATACGGCGTCGACCCGGACGCGCCGTACGTCGTCTTCGTCGGCCGGATCACCCGGCAGAAGGGCGTCGGGCACCTGATTGCGGCGGCGGCGTCGTTCGATCCCGGCATCGCGCTGGTCCTGTGCGCTGGCACGCCGGACACGCCCGCGATCGCGGACCGGACGAGCCGGGCGATCGCCGAGCTGCGGGGCCGGCGACCCGGCGTGGTCTGGATCCGGTCGATGATCGGGCGCGCCGAGGTGATCCAGCTGCTCTCGCACGCGACGGCGTTGTGTTGCCCGTCGGTCTACGAGCCGCTCGGGATCGTGAATCTGGAGGCGATGGCCTGCGGGGCCGCGGTGATCGCCAGCGACGTTGGCGGCATACCGGAGGTCGTCGACAACGGCGTGACGGGCCTGTTGGTCCACTACGACGACGCCGCACCCCAATCCTTCGAATCCGGTCTCGCCGATGCCGTGAATGTCCTCGCTGCCCGGCCGGACGTCGCCGTGGCGATGGGCGCGGCCGGCCGGGAACGGGCCGTGCGCGAATTCTCCTGGGCCGCTGCGGCGGAGCGGACCGCGACGATCTACCGCCAGCTGGTGCGCTCGGGCGCTAGCCGACGGCGCCCTTGAGTGCCTCGCTGAGCGCCTGTGCCTCATCGGAGGACATTTCCACGACGAGACGGCCGCCGCCCTCGAGAGGCACCCGCATCACGATGCCGCGACCCTCCTTGGTCACCTCGAGAGGTCCGTCGCCGGTGCGCGGCTTCATGGCCGCCATATGAGCCTCCTCGGAGGGCCCGGCGTGCGCCGGACCGCGTGTGGACGTCCTGCACAGGACCAGCGGTTGGTCACCGACCCGATGTCCGTCCATTCTCCCCTATGGCGTCCGAGTTTCGAAAGTCGGCCGACTTCGGGGTGCGCTGCTCGTGGCCGCTCGGGCCCGATCGATCGGCCGCTAGAGTCGGCGCATCCGGCCGCATCGCCGGACCGTGGCTGCCGGCTCGGCAGCTCTGCGCGTGACGGAGGAGCCCCAGGTGTCGGACACGGTCCTGCTCGACGTCGGGCAGGGGATCGCGATCATCACCATGAACCGGCCGGACCGGATGAACGCGTGTTCGCGTGAGCTGAAGACGATGTTGCTCGCCACGCTGCGCACCGTCGACGCGGACGAGTCGATCCGCGCGGTCGTCCTCACCGGCGCGGGGCGCGCCTTCTGCGTCGGACAGGACCTGCAGGAGCATGCCGAGCTCCTCGATGCCGGCGATCCGGCGCCGCTGCGCACGGTGGTCGATGACTACAACCCGATCACGAAGGCCCTCGTCGGCATGCGGGTCCCGGTGATCGCCGCCGTCAACGGGATGGCCGCCGGAGCGGGGGCGTCGTTCGCCCTCGCGGCCGACCTGCGGGTCGCAGCCGAGAGCGCGGAATTCCTGATGGCCTTCGCCAACATCGGTTTGTCGGTCGACAGCGGTGCGTCGTGGCTGCTCCCCCGCCTCGTCGGGCATGCCCGCGCGACGGCGCTGTGCCTGCTGGCCGAGCCGGTGCCGGCCGAGCAGGCGCTGGACATGGGCATGGTCAACGCAGTCGTACCGGACAAGAAGCTGACCGAGACCGCGCTCGGCATCGCCGGCCGGCTCGCCGTCGGACCGACGGCGGCCTACGCCGCGATCAAGGC
>JBPCOR010000219.1:0-5332 GCA_051000035.1 Mycobacteriales bacterium
GAAGACGCTGCGCGCCAACGGCGTCGTGGACACCGAGCCGTACCGCAAGCTCGGTCGCAACCAGCTTCGGATCAGCATGTTCCCGGCTGTCGAGCCCTCGGACATCGATGCGCTCACCGGCTGCATCGATTGGGTGATCGAGCAGCTGTCCTGACGGCCGGGCGTCGCCAGCCGCGTCACCCGCCGCGCGCCGTGCACTGTGCCGGCCGGTCGGGACGGGCCACCGCCGGCGCCGCGGGCCGCGCGTCCGGCACCCGACCAGCGTGCCGGGTGCCAGGCGGGCGCGCCCGGCCGTAGGGTCGCAGCAGGCAAAACACGCCGCACCAGGGGCGACAACCCGCCCGTGACGAGCGAGCGGGCCCGGCTCGGATGGGGGTCAGACGATGCGCCACCTGCGATTCGTCGGGGTCGCCGAGGACGGCGAGAATCTCCTGCTCGTCGCCGAGAGCGATCCGGACGAAGAATCCAACGGCGGCACCGAGTCGTTCCTGCTCCCGATCGACGAACGGCTGCGGGCCGCATCGCGCGGCGACCGCAGCCGGCTGGGGCAGATCGAGATAGCGCTGGAAAGCTCGCTGCGCCCGCGGGAGATCCAGACCCGCATCCGGGCCGGGGAGTCCGTCGACCAGGTGGCCGCGGCCGCGGGCGTACCGGCGGAGCGGGTGTTGCGGTTCGCCCACCCGGTCATCGCCGAACGCGAGCAGGTGTGCATCGAGGGCCGGCGTACCCGCATTCGCCGGAGCGAATCCGCCCCCCGGCTCGGTGAGCAGGTCGACGACCGGCTCACCCGCCGCGGCGTCGAACCGTCCCGCACGGACTGGGATGCCTACCGTCGAGAGGACGGCACCTGGTCGATCACGCTGAGCTGGGGCACCGGGCGCACTCGCGGCAGGGCGCAGTGGACGTTCGACCTCGGCGCCCACACCGTGACCCCGGCAGATGACACCGCCGCGGAATTGCAGGCCGAGGAACCCCGCCGCCGGGCGTTCTCCAGCGCGCCGTTCGTGCCCGAGCCGGAGCCCGGCGCCGACGCGACCGACGCTCCCGCGCGAGCCCCGAAACCGCGACCGGCCGCGAGCCCACCCACCCCCGCGGCAGCCGCGGCCGACAGCGGCGAGGAGCGACCGACCGGTAAGAAGCACCGGTTGCGCGGACGGCTGCGCCATCACGAGGAGCAGCTCCCCGAGCCCGAACCCGGCCTCGGCGAGGCGGTTCCGGAGCCTTCCGACCCCCTCGGTGGCGCACTGCAGGCGCCGACCGCCGAGATCCCCGTGCCGGTGGCGCCGCAGGACGCCGACCCAACCCCCACCGAGGCAGCACCCACCGACCCAGCACCCACCGACGCAGCACCCACCGACGCAGCAGCAGCCGGCACGGCCGGGGCTGACCCCGAGCCGGCGGCCAGGGATGCGGATGTCAGGAGCCGGGGTCCGGCACCCGACGAGGGGTCCTCGCCCGAGCCGGACCGGCCCGAGTACGCCGAGCCCGTCGCGCTCGAGGACACCGCGCCGGAGCCCGCCACGGCGGCCGAAGAGCCGGCGCCGCAGGCAAAACGCGGCCGCCGGCCGAGCGTCCCGTCCTGGGACGACATCCTCTTCGGCACCAAGGGCAAGAGCAGCTGACCGCGTCGCCCGGCGCGTCCGGCGGTGCCCGTCATCTCGCCGGCGGCGATGAGCGGCCCCTCACTTCGCCGACGGCGATAATCGGGTGAGCTAGACCGTTCGCACGGGTAAGCTTCTGTCCGTAATGAATCCCCCGCCCTCCGTCGCCGCAGGCGACCCGTCGCCTGTGCGCGCCCGGTCGCTGTGGCGGCTGCGCTCATATGTCCGACCCTATTCGGGGCAACTCATCGCCATGACGATCGCGGCGATGCTCGCCAGCCTGGCGCAGATCGCCGTACCGCTGCTCACCAGACGGATCATCGACGGCCCCCTCACCCACGGCAACCGCGGCACGATCATCCCGCTGGGCCTGTTCGCGCTTCTCTTCGGCGTGGCCGAGGCGCTGCTCGTCTTCCTGCGCCGCTGGGGATCGCAGAATTCGTCCCTGGGCCTGGAGACCGACGTACGCCGCGACCTCTACCGCCATCTGCAGGACCTACCGGTCGCCTTCCACGACCGCTGGCAGTCCGGGCAGCTGCTCTCCCGGGCGACGAGCGACCTGGGCACGATCCGGCGGTTCATCGGCTTCGGCCTGGTCTTCCTGGTCGTCAACGCCGCGACGTTCACGGTCGTCGCGGTGATGCTGATCATCACCTACCCGCCGCTCGGCCTGCTGGTCACCGGGTGCTCGCTGCCGCTGGTGTGGGTGTCGCTCAAGTTCGAACGCCGCTACAAGGTGCAGGCCCGGCGGGTGCAGGACCAGCAGGGCGAGATCGCCACCGCGGTGGAGGAATCGGCACTCGGCATCCGGGTGATCAAGGCCTTCGGCCGTCGGGAGCTGGTCTACGACAGGTTCGACGACGAGGCACTCAAGCTGCGCGGCTTCGCGATGGACAAGGTCCGCACGCTCGCGATCATCTGGGCGGTGATCGAGCTGCACCCCCAGCTGGTGCTCGCGCTGGTGCTGTTCGCCGGCGCCATCGCGGTCGCGCACGGCGTGCTCACACTCGGCACGATCGTGGCGTTCATCTCCCTCTTCCTGCTGCTGGTGTGGCCGATCGAGTCGATGGGCTACCTGCTCGCGAATGCACAGGAGGCCATCTCGGCGGCCGACCGCTTCTATGAAATCCTGGACGCGCCGGTCACCGTCGCCGACGAGACGGGCGAGCGTCCCGCGGCGCCGAGCACCGGCCGGCTGCGGTTCGAGGGGGTCGGATTCCGTTACCCCGACGCCGACACCGACGTGCTCCACGACGTCGACCTGTCGATCGAGCCGGGTGAGACGGGGGCGCTCGTCGGCGCGGGGGGGACCGGCAAGACCACGCTGACGGCGCTCGTGACGCGGCTGTACGACGTCACGGCCGGGCGCATCACCATCGACGGCGTCGATATCCGCACCCTCGCCCAGGAGGACCTGCGGCGGACCGTCGCCATGGCGTTCGAGGACCCGACGCTCTTCTCCGCGAGCGCACTGGAGAATCTCACCCTCGGCCGCCCGGAAGCGTCCGAGGGTGAGGTACGCGAGGCGCTGGAGGTCGCCCAGGCGGAGTTCGTCTACACGCTGCCCTGGGGCCTCTCGACCCGCCTCGGTGAGCAGGGCCTGACCCTCTCCGGCGGCCAGCGGCAGCGGATCGCACTGGCTCGCGCGGTGATCGGCCACCCGCGCGTGCTCGTCCTGGACGACCCGCTGTCGGCGCTCGACGTGGCCACCGAGGCGCTCGTGGAGGAGGCCCTGCGCCGGGTGCTGAGCGGCACCACCGGGCTTGTCGTCGCGCACCGGCCCTCGACCGTGCTGCTCGCCGACCGGGTGGCGCTGCTCCAGGACGGCACGATCACCGCCGTCGGCACCCACAGCGAGCTGCTCGAGACCGTTCCGGCCTACCGCGCGATCCTCTCCCAGCAGGCTGACGAGCAGCCGGCGGCCGATACCACCACCGATCCCGGCGTCGTCGGCGCGAACCGATGACCACCGGCCCGGAGATCACCCCGGACGCCGCCCTCTCGGCCCCGAGCGAGGGCCAGGACTGGCGCGGCGTCGCCGCGGAGGAGAGCGACGACCTGTCGACGACGGCCGGCCTGCGGCTGCGGGAGCGGTCCCGGCGGCTGCTCGCCGCGCTGCTGCGGCCGCACAAGCGCACGTTGTGGCTGATCGGTGTCGTCGTCCTGGTCGACAACTTCGCGTCGATGGCCGGACCCGCCCTCGTGTCGGTCGGTATCGACCGCGGCATCCCGGCACTGCGGCGCGATGACTACACGCCGATCAGCGTGGTCGTGGGGCTGATGGTGGGCTGCGCCGTCATCGACTCGATCCTGCGCTACCAGTTCCTGATGCGGGCGGGGCGGGTCGGCCAGCTGCTGTTGCTCGACCTGCGGCGCCGCGTCTTCTGGCACTTTCAGAAGCTCTCGCTGCGGTTTCACGGCAAGTACACCTCCGGCCGCGTCATCTCCCGGCTCACCTCCGACCTCGACGCGCTGCAGGAACTGCTCGACTCGGGCCTGGACGGGCTGATCACCGCCCTGCTCTCGGTCGTCACCATCGGCGTGCTGCTGCTGGTCCTGGACTGGCCACTGGCGCTGGTCGCCATGTGCTCGTTCCCGCTGCTGTTCTGGCTGTCGCGGTGGTTTCAGAAGCACTCGGCGGTGGCGTACCGGCGCACCCGAGAGGCGGTCGCGCTGCTGATCGTGCAGTTCGTCGAGTCCCTCGGCGGCATCAGGGCGGTCAAGGCGTTTCGCCGCGAACGGCGTAACGAGGCCATCTTCGAGGACCTCAACTCCGACTACCGGCAGGCCAACTCGCGGGCGATGAAACTGATCGCCATCTTCGTTCCCGGCGTGACGCTGCTCGGCAACGTCACGATGGCCGTCGTCCTGGTGTACGGCAGCTACCGCGTCCTCGGGCACCACATGCAGATCGGCGTGCTGACGGCGTTCCTGCTCTACCTGCGGCGGTTCTTCGACCCGATGCAGGATCTCGCGATGTTCTACAACTCCTTCCAGTCCGCGACCGCCGCGCTGGAGAAACTCTCCGGCGTACTGGAGGAGGAGCCCGACGTCGACGAGCCGGTCCGGCCCACGTCGCTGGGTACGCCGCGCGGCGAGGTGCAGTTCCGCGGAGTCACCTTTGGCTACCGCGACGACCGGCCGGTGCTCCCGCACCTGGATCTTGGTGTACCCGCCGGGCAGACCGTCGCGCTGGTGGGCGCGACCGGGGCGGGCAAGACGACGCTGGCCCGGCTCATCACGCGGTTCTACGACCCGACGCAGGGCCAGGTCCTGCTCGACGGCGTCGACCTGCGTGACCTCCCCGAGGAGGATCTGCGCAGCGCCGTCGTCATGGTCACGCAGGAGAGTTTCCTGTTCTCCGGCTCGGTCGCCGACAACATCATCTTCGGCCGGCCTGGAGCATCTCGCGCCGACGTCGTCGCCGCGGCCAGCGCGATCGGCGCGCACGAATTCATCTCGGCGCTCCCCGAGGGCTATGACACCGACGTGCGTAAGCGCGGCGGGCGGCTCTCGGCGGGGCAGAAGCAGCTGGTGTCCTTCGCCCGGGCGTTCCTGGCCGACCCGGCCGTGCTCGTGCTCGACGAAGCCACGTCCTCCCTCGACGTTCCGAGTGAACGCCTGGTGCAGAAGGCATTGCGGACGATCCTGGCGGACCGTACCGCGCTGATCATCGCGCACCGGCTGTCCACCGTCGAGATCGCCGACCGGGTGCTGGTGATGGATGCCGG
>JBPCOR010000307.1:0-5511 GCA_051000035.1 Mycobacteriales bacterium
CATCACCACGATGCGCACGACTCGTCCTTCCGGTAGCGGCGGGGTTTCGCACCGGAAGTCGGAGCGCCCGGCCGCGCCTGACGCGACCGTACACGCCGAGCGCACCGGCGCCGGTCGATCGGGTGCCATCGTCAACGGCCAGGGGTCGGGCGGCTCGTGACCGGGAGCAGCGCCCTACGCTTACCGCCGTGTCCTGGCTCACCGAGATCAGCAAACGTGTCGTGCTGGGCCGGCCGCTGCGCAGCGACCGGCTGGGCGAAACGCTGATCCCCAAGCGCATCGCGCTGCCGGTCTTCGCGAGCGAAGCCTTGTCGTCGGTGGCCTATGCACCGGAGCAAATCCTCGCGACGCTGTCGATCGCGGGAGTCTCGGCGTACGCCTTCTCGCCGTGGATCGGAGTGGCGGTGGCAGCGGTGATGCTGACGGTGGTGGCGTCCTACCGGCAGACGGTGCATGCCTACCCCAGCGGCGGCGGCGACTACGAGGTCGCCAACACCAACCTCGGGCCGACATTCGGGCTGATCGTCGCGAGCGCCCTGCTCGTCGACTACGTCCTCACCGTCGCGGTGTCGATCTCCTCCGGCGTTGCCAATATCGCCTCCGCGGTGCCCGGGCTCAACGGTCATGAGGTGCTCATCTGCCTGGTGCTCATCGTCGTGCTCGCGGCGTTGAATCTGCGCGGCGCGCGGGAGTCGGGCAAGGCGTTCGCCCTGCCGACATACGGCTTCATCGTCGGGGTGCTGGGGATGATCGCCTGGGGCCTGATCCGGCTGGCGACCGGCACGCATCTGGTCGCCGAGACCAGGCACTACGGCATCCACGGCCAGCACTACGCGGGATTCGCGTTGGTCTTCATCGTGCTGCGCGCGTTCTCCTCCGGCTCGGCCGCGCTGACCGGCGTCGAGGCGATCAGTAACGGTGTCCCGGCATTTCGCAAGCCCAAGAGCAAGAACGCCGCGACGACGCTGCTCATGATGGGCCTGATCGCCGTGACGATGCTGATCGGCATGATCGCGCTGGGTCGGATCGCCGGCGCGAAGATCCCGGACGTGACCGAGGGGACCTACCTCACCGGCGCGCCGAAGGGATACCGACCCAAGACGCTGATAGCCCAGATCGCCGACACCGTATTCAACGACTTCCGGCCCGGTTTCTACTTCGTCGTGGCGGTCACCGGCATCATCCTGGTGCTGGCGGCGAACACGGCGTTCAACGGCTTTCCCGTCCTCGGCTCCATCCTCGCCCGGGAGCGGTATCTGCCTCGCCAATTGCACACCCGCGGCGACAAACTCGCCTACAGCAACGGCATCCTGGCGCTCGGCCTGTTCGCCGCCGTGCTGATCGTCGGGTTCCAGGCCAGCACGACGCGGCTGATCCAGCTGTACATCGTCGGCGTCTTCGTGTCGTTCAACTGCAGCCAGGCGGGGATGATCCGGCACTGGAACCGGCATCTGCGCACCGAACGGGATCCCACCGAGCGCCACCGGATGCGGCGCTCGCAGACGATCAACACGGTCGGACTGGCGATGACCGCCGTCGTCCTGGTCATCGTGCTGATCACGAAATTCACCCACGGCGCCTACATCGCGATCATCGCCATGGCCGGCTTCTTCGTGCTGATGCGGGGCATCCGCCGGCACTACGACCGCGTCGCGACCGAGCTCGCACCGACCGGTGCGGACGTCGTACTGCCGTCGCGCAACCACGTCGTCGTCCTGGTCTCGAAGGTGCACAAGCCCGCCCTGCGCGCACTCGCGTTCGCCCGGGTCACCCGCCCGGATACCCTCACGGCGCTGACCGTCAACGTCGATGACGAGGAGACCCGTGCGCTGCAGGCGCAGTGGGACGCGCTGGATCTCGCGGTGCCACTGACCATCGTCGAGTCGCCGTTCCGGGAGATCACCAAGCCGATCCTCGACTACGTCAAGCAGGTACGCCGGTCCAGCCCGCGTGATCTGGTCACCGTCTTTATCCCGGAGTACGTCGTCGGGCACTGGTGGGAACAGCTCCTGCACAACCAGACCGCCCTGCGGCTGAAGGGCAGACTGCTCTTCCAGCCCGGCGTCATGGTCACGAACGTGCCGTGGCAGCTCTCCTCGTCGGACCGCAGGAAGACCGTGCACGTCGCGGCGGACACCGCCCGCCGGGGCGCCCTGCGCGCGGAGTACGCCCGCGATCGCGATGCCGCCCGGCGGGGCTCGGACGGCGACTTTGCCGGCGCGGCCGACGGCGATGCGGTCGACGGCGATGCGGCCGATGGCAATGCGGCTGGCGGCCCACCGCCCGGCGGGGACGCGGGGTGACCGACCGGGTTCCTCGGGCCCGGCCGGATCTGCAGCCGGACCTCGAACTCGACGTCGGCCCGGTCGCGGCCGGCGGGCACTGCGTCGCGCGCCACGAGGGTCGCGTTGTCTTCGTCCGGCACGCGTTGCCCGGCGAGCGGGTGCGCGCCCGGGTGACGGAGGACGCCGGCCGGTACTTGCGCGCGGATGCGGTCGAAATCCACACGCCGTCCCCGGAGCGGGTCGAGGCGCCCTGCCCGCACGCCGGGCCCGGCCGCTGCGGCGGTTGCGACTGGCAGCATGCGTCGGCGGCGGCGCAGCGGATGATGAAGGCCGACGTCGTACGCGAGGCCTTCCGGCGGATCGGCGGGCTGTCCACTGTGGACGTCGAGGTGGCAGAGGTGCCCGGCGGCCTGCTGCGCTGGCGCACGCGCGGACAGTTCGCCGTCGACCGCCGTGGCCGGATCGGGCTGCGGCAGCACCGATCCCACGCGATCGAGCCGATCGACTCCTGTCCGCTGATGACCCGCGCCGCCGGATCAGCACTCGATACCGTCGATGCCCCTCCGCCGGGATCGACTGTCGAGGTGGCCGCCTCCGCCGCCGGCGAAACGGCGGTCGACGTGCGCCGTGGGCGGCGCCGCCGCGCGGCCGGCGCGCCGCTGCATGAGCAAGCCGCCGGGCGAGCGTGGCAGGTGCACTCGGGTGCGTTCTGGCAGGTCCATCCCGCCGCCGCCGACACGCTCGCCCGGTGCGTCCTCGAGCTGGCCGCGCCGCGGGAAGGGGAGTGGGCACTCGACCTCTACGCCGGCGCGGGCCTGCTCGGGGGTGTGCTCGCGCCGCGGCTGGGACCGCTGGGCCGCGTCGTCTGCGTGGAGATCGATCCGGTCGCGGCGCAGGACGCACGGGCGAATCTCGCCGCGTTCGCGCGGGCCGACGTGCTGCAGTCGGCGGTGAGCGCGGAGGTCGTCGCCGCGCTGCCGGGCACGGCTCTATCGGGCAGCCACCGGGCCACCGGCGAACCGGCGGGGATCGTCGTGCTCGACCCGCCCCGAGCGGGAACGGGCCCTGACGTGATGCGCGCCGTGATCGGGCTGCGGCCGCGGGCGATGGTCTACGTGTCCTGCGACGCGGCGACGCTGGCACGCGACGTCCGGGTCGCGTCCGATGCCGGGTGGCGGCTGGTGATGATCCGGGCGTTCGATGTCTTCCCGATGACGCAGCAAATCGAATGCGTGGCTCTGCTCACCGCCGCTGGCCGATGAGAGCGGCGTTTGGCGGGCCCCGTGTTCAGCCACCCCACGGTACTGAACACGGGGCCTTCTCGGCTTTCGTGCGAGTTTCGCGAACGGTTCGATCCGGTGCCGCGCGACGGCTACGGCTGCTGCCGGCACGCGGCACCGCCCTGCCGGAACCATCCGGCCCCGCACATTAGAGTGTCGGTATGGCAGCAGCGAACAGGCCGCAGGTCCCGTCGGCGCGGCCGGGAACGGCCGCCCCCTCCACGGTCCTGCAGCGGGTGAACTCACCGGCCGATCTGCGCACACTCGACGCGGCCGAGCTGACCGAGCTGGCCGGGCAGATCCGCGACTTCCTGGTGTCCAAGGTGGCCCGCACCGGCGGGCACCTGGGGCCCAACCTCGGTGCCGTCGAGCTGACGATCGCGCTGCACCGGGTCTTCCGCTCCCCCCATGACCGCATCCTCTTCGACACCGGGCACCAGGCCTACGTCCACAAGATCCTCACCGGTCGGCAGGGCGGCTTCGACACGCTGCGCCAGACCGGCGGGATGTCCGGGTATCCGAATCGGGCCGAGTCCGAGCACGATGTGATCGAGAATTCACATGCATCGACCGCGCTGTCCTACGCCGACGGGCTGGCGAAGGCATCCGCCGTACGGGGCGAGCGGCGGCACGTGGTGGCGGTCGTCGGCGACGGGGCCCTGACCGGCGGCATGTGCTGGGAGGCGCTGAACAATATCGCGTCGGCCAAGGATCGGCCGGTGGTCGTCGTCGTCAACGACAACGGCCGGTCCTACTCACCGACCATCGGTGGGCTCGCGGACTATCTCGCGATGCTGCGCCTGCGCCCGGGCTACGAGCGGGCGCTCGGTGCGGTGCGCGGTGCCCTCTCCCGCACTCCCGTCGTCGGGCCGCCGATCTACGATGCGCTGCACGGGATGAAGGCCGGATTCAAAGATCTCGTCGCGCCGCAGGGCATGTTCGAGGATCTCGGCCTGAAATACGTCGGCCCGATCGACGGTCACGACTTGCCGGCCATGGAATCCGCGCTGGAGCGCGCCCGCGACTTCGGCGGCCCGGTTATCGTGCACTGCGTCACCCGCAAGGGATTCGGTTACGCCCCAGCGGAAAGCGACGTCGAGGACTGTCTGCACGGGCCGGCGGCGTTCGACCCGGAGACGGGCAAACCGACCTCGGCAGCGCAGCGCACCTGGACCAACGTGTTCGCCGAGGAAATGGTCGCCATCGGCGAGGACCGCCCCGACGTAGCCGCCATCACCGCGGCCATGGTCTCCCCGGTGGGGCTCGCGCCGTTTGCGCGGGCGTTCCCGGACCGGTTCTTCGACGTGGGAATCGCCGAGCAGCACGCGCTGACCTCCGCCGCCGGTCTCGCCACCGGGGGCCTGCACCCCGTCGTCGCGTTGTATGCGACCTTCCTGAACCGCGCTTTCGACCAGCTCCTGATGGACGTGGCCCTGCATCGCCTGCCGGTCACGATCGCGCTGGATCGCGCCGGCGTGACGGGCCCGGACGGCCCGAGCCATCACGGCATGTGGGATCTGGCGCTGCTCGGCGCGATTCCCGGGCTGCGCATCGCGGCACCGCGCGATGAAACCACGCTGCGGGAGGAATTGCGGGAGGCGGTCGCGCACGCCGACGGCCCGACCGTCATCCGATACCCGAAGACACCGGTGGGCAAGGATCTCGCGGCGCTGCGCCGGGTCGGTGACGTCGACGTACTCGCCGAAGCGTCCCGGCACGACGTGCTGATCGTCGCCGTGGGCAATGCCGCCGCGCTCGCGCTTGACGCGGCGGAACGGGTCGGTGCGCAGGGCATCGCCGCCACCGTCGTGGATCCTCGCTGGGTCAGCCCGGTGAGCGCCGACCTGGTCGAGTTGGCCGGCGACTTCTCGCTGGTCGTGGTCGTCGAGGACGGTGTCCGCATCGGCGGAATCGGCTCCCGCGTCGCGCAGGCGCTCGGCGACGCC
>JBPCOR010000320.1:0-6012 GCA_051000035.1 Mycobacteriales bacterium
CCGGTCCTGCACCGGCTGGCCATCGCAGGTGTGGATCGACCCGCCGAAGCGGTCGGTGCCCGACGGCTCCGGCTTCCAGCTGCAGCAGTGGACGCACACCTTCGACTATTCGTTCGTGTCCGGCGCCGGGGACTGGCGTGACGCGGGCTTCGTCCACAGTGGACACGCTAGGAACCATCCGCTGCACTCCGTGGTGGCCGACCGGCAAGGTGGCAAGTTGCCGGCCGCGGGCGTGTTGGTGTCGGTGACCCCGGAGACGACCGTGCTGACGGCGTTCAAGGCGACCGGGCATCCGCACAGCCGCGGCGCTAGCGACACCGGCCAGCCGGCCGGCGGGGTGGCGGCCCGGATCTACGAGGCGCATGGGCGACCGGTGCGGGCCCGGCTGGAATGCGTCGTGCCGCTCACGGATGCCCAGAGGGCAGACACCCTCGAATCGCCGACGGCCGCGCTCGGCGGTGACGCGATCGTGGTGCCGCTGGGCGGTTCGGCCATCGGCACCGTGACCGCCCGGCCGGCTGTTGCCGCGCACGGCCGCGACCCGGTGGCTCTGATCCCCGACCGGGAGCCGGTCCAGCCGGTCTATACGCGGTACTGGATGCACAACAAGGGCCCGGCGCCGGCCGGAAACCTGCCGCTGGCCGTGCACGTACATCCCAGCGAACTCACCACGACAGCCGCCATTCCTGGGCCGTTCGAGCTGCGCATCACGGCCGCCTCGGACCTCGTCGACGCCGACATCGACGCGCGTATCCGGGTCACCGCGCCGGCCGGCTGGTCGGCCCGGCCGGCCGAGCATCTGATCGGTCTGGCGCCGGGAGACTTCGCCGAGCTGACCAGCACCGTGACGCCGCCGCCCGATGCGATGACGGGGCTCTATATCGTGCGGGTCGGCGCGGATCTGCCCGACGGGCAGGCGATCGAGGACATGACCGTCGTGTCGATCGGGCAACGAGCGGACGTCGCCAACGAACTGTCGGCGCAGCTGGCGCAGGACGTCGTGCGGGTGGCGCGGGGCGAGCGGGCAGATATCGACGTCGTGATCAGCAGCGCGGCCAGATCCCCGCTGCCCGTCGAGGTCACCCTCGTCGCGCCGTGGCACAGCTGGCCGGCGCTGCCTGCGGTGTCGGCCGGCAGCACGGTGCAGCCGGGCGGGCGCAACGTCGTCACGTTTCACGCCGAGCCGCCGCCGGGCTGCGACCCGAGCACGACGTGGGTGATGGCCAAGGTCATGTGTGCCGGGCGGGCGCTCTACACCGAGACCGTGCCGCTGGTGATCGGGTGAGCCACCGGCACGGCGCCGGGACCCACGCCGACCATCGCGGGCCCGCAATCCCGGCCGACCGCGCCGGCCAGCCCGACGGGATCGTCGGCATCGTCGCCGGGCGGGCCGTGTCGGCCGACCGGGTCGCGGAGCGGCTGGCCGAGCTCTACGCCTCGCCCGTCGCCGTCAAGCTGCCGGTGCAAGGCGATGCGGAGTGGCGCCGGCTGCGCCGCTGGGTCGCCCAGCTGGTGCTCACCGAGGCGCTCGTCACGGCGGAGGCGGCCCGGGCCGGTATCGACCCCGGTGCTGATAGTCCACAGTGGACTGATCGGGTCGAGCTCTTCGGCACCCTCGCCGCAGCGGTGCTCGCGCACCAGCCACTCGCCCGGGCGCTGCGCGACCATCTCACCGCGGGCGTCGCCGTCGACGAGCGGGCCGTCGAGGCGTACTACCGCCGCAACACCGACCGGTTCCGGCATCCGGCCATGTTGCGCGGCCGGCATCACCTCGCCGCAGACGAGGCCACCACCCGCGCCGCCCTGGAAAACCTCGACGAAGCAGGCGAATCCTGGCACCGCGCCGTGTCGACACTGCCCGGGCCGTTACGCGAAGCCGTCCGCGCCGCGGCGGCCGGCGATGTCGTCGGCCCGGTGCACACGGCGTTCGGCTGGCACGTCGTGTCGGTCGACGCTCTCGACCCGGCCGGGGTGGCGCCGCCTGCCCAGGTCGCCGGCGTCATCCGCGCCGAGCTGCTCACCGCGGCGCGGGCGGCGCACTTCCAGCGCTGGCTGGAGGCACGCCGCCGCGCCCGCGTGGCGAGCGGTCCCGGGTTCGAGCACCCCGGGGACCCGGCTCAGCCGGATTTCTCCCACCACCACTGATCACCCCACGGCCGGCGGTGGTGGGATGCCGTGATCACAGGCGCAGCCGCCAGACCTGACCGGGCGGGAGGTTCGGCGCGCCGCCGCCCGGCGAGGCACCGTCGGCATCGGAGATGCTGAACGCCGAGACGTAGACACTGCCGGCCGACCCTACGACGATGCCGCCGGGCAACGGCACGTCGACGCTGCTACGACGGCAGGTCGGCGAGATCTTCACGACGTCACCCGACCCGTCGGGGCCGCCGACGAGTTCGCTCACGTACAGGCTGCCGTCCGGGCCGAACGCGACGCCGGTGATGGTCGAGAAGCCCTGCTGGTCATGCCGGCAGATCGAGCCGCCGGTGCCGTAGTAGCCGAGCAGCCTGCCGGTGGACGGCGACACCTTCCATACCCGCGCCGCGCCCGGCTCGAAGTGCGCGAGCTCGCCGACGTAGATGGCGTGACCCGGACTCCAGGCGAGTGACGTGGGCACCGACTCCCGGTCGCACTGCTGGGTGCGGTGCCCGCCGCAGCCGTGCAGCGGGAATACCGTCAACGGCCTCGGCCGTCCATTGTGGACGCGAATCAGGTCGTTGGCTGCGGCGTCCGCGGTGATCGAGGTGTGGCGGTCGACCGCGAGCAGGCCGTAGGGGTTGGTGTCCTTCTGCAGCCCGTCGGGATTACGCCGGAATTCCACCGCGCTGATGTTGGCGACGGACCGCAGGTGACCGCCGGAGGCGCGCAGCAGCTTGCCCAGCTGCCAGCCCCCTGCCGTGCCGGGCGGGACCGGCGCGTAGGTCTCCTGGATGAGTGTCGAGCCGGCTCGGTAGGCGACACCGTCGGAGCCCACGGCCGATCCGCCGTCCGCGGCGCCGCCGGAGATCAGTCCGGTGATGATCCGGTGCGGCGCCACCTGCGAGGCGCGCCACGGCGTGTCGACCCTGGTGATCGAGCCGGTGGTGCCGATGCAGGTCTGCTCGCCGTCCGGGCCGCTGATGCATTGTGCCGGGTCGGGGTGCCGGGCGCCGCGGCCCGCCTCGGCGACCAGCAGGCTGTAGCCGGGCCCGAAGGTCAGTTGGCGCGGGTTGTGTAGACCGCTGACGACGACGACCGGGCGGCTGGGCTGCGACGACGCCGACGACGCCGACGACGCCGACGATTGCGACGCGCTCGCGGCCGCCGGGCCGGTCGACGCCCCGGCCGGCGCGGCCAGCGCACAGGCTGTGACAGCCGCCGTACCGAACGCTGCCAGCGCGCTGATGGTCAGACGTGACAGCATAAATTCTCCATATGAGGGTAGACAGCTGGCATAACCGCGTCCCGAGACCGAGGTGTGTCCAACATGGCTGGGTGTCCGATAGCTGTGACATGCGGTACGCCGCCTGCAGAGCCCCCGCGCACCGACTCCGGACGGGCGGGCACCGTTCCCACCCATTTCCGCCGACCAGGCCGAGCCGAGCCGTCACACCGAGTGAACCGTCCGGACTGAGCGCGCCCGGCGGCGTACCGCATGTACCGCGCTGAGAATGGCCGAGGATTAACTAGGCTGTCAAGTAGTTAACTTATCTAGTTGAAAGCGGGTGCCAAACGTCATGACGAAGCAGCGCAGCGTAGCCAGCGCAGACGCCTGTATCGACGGCGTCGGCCCCATCCTGCGAACCTTCGTCCGGGTGGTCGAGCGCTACCGGCAGCAGCAGGCAGAGCGGCACGGGGTGGATGAGTCCGCGCTCATCTGCCTCGGGGCGTTGAAGGCCGACGGCCCGCTGGCCCCGGGCGACATCGCGGTCAACCTCGGTCTCACAACCGCGAGCGTGTCCGCGCTGCTGGACCGGGTCGAGACCGGGGGCTTCGCCGAGCGGACGCCGCACCCCGATGACCGCCGGCGGGTCGTCGTGACCCTGACCGACAAGGGCGTGGCGGTGTCGGACGAGCTGCACCGGGGGCTGTACGAGGCCGGCCAGGAGGCGCTGGCGTCGGTCGGCGTATCGCACCGGGCCGCGGTGATCGACTTCCTGGCCCGCTCGACGGACAACGTGCGGACGCGCACCGACACGATGTGACCGGCTGACAGGTCTCCGACGGCCGCCCCGACCGCCTCGCGGGTCAGGGCATTCCGACCGGTAGGGCACGCGCGGATGAGCGGGCCGTCGGGGAGAATAGGCAATCGTGCTCCTGACGATCGCGACGACGCACCCGCCGGCGACGGATCTCGGCTTCCTGCTGCACAAGCATCCCGATCGGGTGCAGTCCTTCGACCTGTCGGTCGGAACGGCGCAGGTGTTCTACCCGGAGGCGACCGGGTCGCGGTGCACCGTGGCGCTGCTGCTCGAGGTCGACGCGGTCGGGCTGGTGCGCGGGCGTAAGGGGCCCGGGGGCGAAGGTTTCGCGCTCGGCCAGTACGTCAACGACCGGCCCTACGCAGCCTCCAGCATGGTCGCGGTGGCGATGGCACGGGTCTTCCGGACCGCGATGACCGGGCGTTGCGACGCCCGTCCGGAGCTCGCCCTAGCGCCGCTGCCGCTGCAGATCCGCATTCCGGCGCTGCCCCGCCGCGGCGGTGCGGAGCTGGCCCGGCGGGTCTTCGAGCCGCTCGGCTGGCAGGTCGAGGCGACCACATCGCCGCTGGACGAGCACTTCCCGGCCTGGGGCGAGTCACCGTACGTCGACGTACTGCTGACCGGCGAGCTGCGACTGTCGGACGCGCTGAACCAGCTCTACGTCCTGCTGCCGGTGCTCGATGACGCAAAGCACTACTGGGTGAGCTCCGACGAGGTCGACAAGCTGGTGCGCGCCGGCGGCGGATGGCTGGCGAGTCATCCGGACAAGGCGCTGATCACGGCACGGTACCTCGCCCACCGCGGCGCCCTGACCCGGGCCGCGCTGGCGCGGCTGGCCGAGGTGGACGACACCGAGCCGGACGACGTCGACAACGCCGGCGCGGCGCCCGTCGTGGCGGCCGAGCCGGGCCACCCGATGCCCCTGGCGCAGCAGCGTCGCGGCGCGGTGCTCGCCGCCGTACGCGCGTGCGGCGCCCGTCGGGTGGGCGACTTCGGCTGCGGCTAATGCGCGCTGTTGGCCGAACTGCTCGCCGATCGCTCTATCGACGAGTTCGTTGCCGTCGACGTCTCCGCGCGGGCGCTGCAGATCGCCGGCCGCCGGCTGCGGCTGGCCGACATGAGCGAGCGCCGGCGCGCCCGGCTGCGGATGTTTCAGTCCTCACTCGTCTACCGCGACGACCGGCTGGCCGGACTCGACGCGGCCGTCCTGATGGAGGTGATCGAGCACGTCGATCTGCCTCGCCTGCAAGCGTTGGAGCGCACCGTATTCTGCCTTGCCGCGCCGCGCACCGTGGTGGTCACCACGCCGAACGTCGAGCACAACGTGCGCTTCGAGACGCTGCCGGCCGGATCGCCGCGCCACCGCGACCACCGGTTCGAGTGGACCAGGGCGCAGTTCCGGGCGTGGGCGGGGCGGGTCGCAGATGAGAACGGCTACACAGTCGGCTATCTGCCGGTCGGCACCGACGATCCCGACGTCGGGCCGCCGACCCAGCTCGCCGTCTTCACCGCGACGGTGACCGCATGACTGAGATGACCGTCCCGGAGCTGTCCCTCGTCGTACTCATCGGGGCGACCGGATCGGGGAAATCGACGTTCGGACGAACGCATTTCGGCACGACCGAGGTGATCTCCTCGGATTACTGCCGCGGACTGGTCGCGGACGATGAGAACGACCAGGCCGCTACCCAGCAGGCATTCCAGCTCCTGCACTACATCGTCGGATTGCGCCTGGCCGGTGGCCGGTTGACGGTCGTCGACGCGACGAATGTCCAGCCCGACGGGCGCAAGCAACTGGTCGCGCTCGCCCGGGAGCATGACGTACTGCCGG
>JBPCOR010000342.1:0-6780 GCA_051000035.1 Mycobacteriales bacterium
AGGCAAGGTGGTGGCGCAGGCACCGGTCAAGGAGGAGTCGCTGCTCGTCGTCGACATCGACGTATCCGCCTCGCGTCGCCGACGGCGGGAGTTGCCGCTGCTCAAGGACGTCCGCCTCGGATTGCTGTCCCGCGAGCTGGACCGCCTGGTGGCCGAAGGCGGCGACGCCTAGCCTAGCTCGGCACCAGAGGCATCGGGACCAGAGGCGTCAGCCGCCGATCGCCCGCGCGATCGCCGCCGCGCGCCCGATCAGGATCGGCACGGCACGAGTCATCGCGCCGTCGTCGAAGCGACCCGCCGGGCCCTGCAGGCCCAGCACGCCGGCGAGCCGCCCGCCCGGGCCCGCCACCGGCGCGGCGATGGCGTTCAGGTCCGCCTCGCGTTCCCCACGTGACCACGCCCACCCGCGGTCGGCGACGCCGGCGATCTCCGCGGACAGCGCGGAGCGGTCGACGATGGTCGACGAGGTGCACCGGCCCAGCCGGCCGGCGGGCAGCCGGCCGCCGGCCGCGAGCACGACCTTGCCGACCGCGGTGGCATGCGCCACGCTCGGCCGGCCGAGCCGGGCCACGCTCTGCACCGACACGTCGGCCTGGGCGTAGTCCACGGTCATCGCCTCCGGGTCACCGGGCAGCGAGAGCGTCGCCGTCTCGCCGACCGCCGTGGCGAGCGCGCCCAGATGTTCACGCGCGACCTGGCGCAGGTCCAGCTTCCCCACCGCCGCCGTACCGAGCTCGAAGAGCCGCAGCCCGAGCCGATACCGCCCGGTGTGGACGTCCACCCGGACAAGTCCGGTCTCGGCGAGCGTCCCGAGCAGCCGGGACACCGTGCTCGCGTTGACGCCGGTACGCCGAGCCAGCTCGTTGGTGCCGACCGGCTCGTCGGCGGCGGCGAGCGCGTCGAGCAGGCCGACGGCCCGCCGCACGGTGCCGACCGGGCGGGCCGAGACACCGGTGCCGACCGTGCTAGCGTTTGGCGCGGGAAATGAAACAGCGTTGCCCATACGGCAACTATACGCACCGGAGGACGACTCGATGGACTCGACCGACGACACCGCCACGGCACCCACCGGGCTGCTCGCCCGCCTCGCTGACGGCGCGGTGATCTGTGCGGAGGGTTATCTCTTCGAATTCGAACGCCGGGGATACCTGCAGGCCGGGGCATTCGTGCCCGAGGTCGTGCTGGAGCACCCGGAGGAGGTCGAATCGCTGCACCGCGAGTTCGTCCACGCCGGGTCCGACGTCGTCGAGGCGTTCACCTACTACGGGCACCGGGAGAAGCTGCGGCTGATCGGCAAGGAACACCTGCTCGAGCAGCTCAACCAGGGCGCGCTGCGTATCGCCGGCCGGGTCGCCCGCGACACCGGCACCCTGCTCGCCGGAAACGTCTGCAACACCAACCTCTTCGAGCCCGGCAACGCCGAGGCCGCGGCCACCGTGCGCGCGATGTTCACCGAGCAGATCGGGTGGGCCGTCGACGCCGGCGCGGATCTCGTGATCGGTGAGACGTTCTCCTTCGCCGGTGAGGCGCTGGTCGCTCTCGAGGCGATCAAGGCGGCCGGACTGCCGGCCGTGATCACCCTGGCGTTCCACCAGGAACCGGTGACCCGCGAGGGCTGGACCGTCGCCGAGGCATCCAAGCGGATCGCCGACGCCGGCGCGGACGTCGTCGGGCTGAACTGCATCCGCGGGCCGAAGACGATGCTGCCGATGGTCGCCGACGCGGTGGCCGCCGTCGACATCCCGGTGGCCGCGCTGCCGGTGCCCTACCGCACCCACGCCGACGAGCCGACGTTCCAGTCGCTGCGCGATCCCGGTTACCCGGACACCCCCGGCGGACGGCCGTTCCCCACCGCGCTGGACCCCTTCACGTGCAACCGGTACGAGATCGCCGACTTCACCCGCGCCGCCTACGACGCGGGCGCCCGCTACCTCGGCGTCTGCTGCGGCGCCGCGCCGCACCACATCCGCGCCATGGCCGAGGCGCTCGGGCGCACCCCGCCGGCAAGTCGGTACTCCGCCGACATGTCCAAGCACGCCTTCTTCGGCACCGACACGACCCTGCGGCAGAACAACCTCACCTACAGCGGCCGGCTGTAGCTCTGGGTTCCGCCGGCCAGGCCGGCACAGCGGCTCCGGTCACGTATCTGCAACGGTCCTTGCATATACGGCAAGTCACTCCTACGGTGCTCGCATGTCGACCCAGGATGCCACCACGCTGCGGCGGGGCATCGAGTTGCTGGTCCAGCTCGGGTCCGACGCGGCGGTCGAGAGTGGTGGCCTGGGGGTGGTGCAGTTGGCGACGACCATCCACCAGGACAAGAGCCAGGTCTCGCGCACCCTTCAGACCCTCGCCAAGGCGGGACTCGTCGAGCGTGACCCGGATACCCAGGCGTACCGCCTCGGCTGGCTCCTCTACGAGCTCGCCGGCCGCACCGGCGACCGGCGGCTGCTCGCCACGGCGCCGGAGGTGCTCGCCCCGCTGGTGGACCGGTTCGGCGAACGCGGGCACCTGTCGGTCCTGCGGGGGCAGGAGGTCCTCACCATCTGGACCGAGGTCCCGACCCGGCCCGTCGTGCAGGCAGCCGGCTGGGTCGGCCGTACGACGCCGGCATGGTGCACGTCCTCGGGCCGGGCGCTGCTTGCCGACCACGACGTGGCGCGCCTGAGGCTGCTGTTCTCCGACTCCGACCTGGATGGGGCCGACCGTTCGGCGGCCGGCGCGGACGCGCCCGCCGACCTGGGCCAGCTGGCCGCGCGGGTCGCCGAGGTGCGACGGCGGGGGTATTCCGTCGTCGAGGAGGAGTTCGAGGCCGGGTTGGTCGGCGTGGCGGCTCCGGTGCGCAGCTTCACCGGGCAGATCGTCGCCGCCGTCAACATCTCCGGCCCGACGTTCCGCCTGGACCAGCGCATCGACGAGGCCGCGCGGGCCGTGCGGGCCGCAGCGGCGACCGCGTCGCGGCTGCTCGGCACCGCGGCGCAATCGGTCCGGACCGAGCTGTCCGCCGGGCGCGCGGCCGGGGTGGCGGGCGGATGAGCTTCTCGGAGTATCTGCGCGAGAACTGGCAGGACCTGCTCAATCTGTCCGTCCAGCATCTCGTCCTCGTCCTCATCTCGGTCGGCATCGCCACGGTCATCGGCGTGGCCCTGGGCGTGGCGACCTACGGGAGCGCCGCGCAGTGGCCGCGGACCCTGGTCCTGGGCGTCACCGGCGTCTTCCTGACCATCCCCTCGTTCGCGCTGTTCGGACTGCTCATCGCGCCGATCGGCATCGGCTACACGCCCGCGGTCTTCGCGTTGGTGATGTACGCGTTGCTTCCGATCGTGCGCAACACGATCACCGGCCTGCGCGGGGTCGACGCCTCGGTCCGTGAGTCCGCGCTCGCCGTCGGGATGGGACGGTGGCGGCGGCTCGTGCAGATCGAGCTGCCGCTCGCCTGGCCGGTGATCCTGACCGGTATCCGGGTCGCGACGCTGCTCGACGTCGGCATCGCCGCCATCGCGGCATACGTCGGCGGCCCCGGGCTCGGGCACGACATCTTCGACGGCCTGGACCGGATCGGCTTCCCCGTCGCCCTCAATCTCGCGCTCGCGGGCACGCTGGGCGTGATCGTGGTAGCGATCGTGCTCGACGTCTTCTTCCTGGTCTTCGGCAAGCTCACAACCTCGAGGGGAATTCGTGGCTGACGACAAGAGGCTGAGCCCGACCGGATCGACGGGATCGACCGGGGCGATGATCCGGCTCGAGGGCCTGCAGAAGCACTACCCGGGTCAGGAGCGGCCGGCTGTCACGAGCCTGGACATGGACATCCCCGAGGGCGAGATCGTCATCCTGGTCGGGCCGTCGGGCTGTGGTAAGACCACGACGCTGAAGATGATCAACCGGATCATCGAGCCCAGCGGCGGCAAGATCTTCCTGCAGGGCGAGGACGTCACCCGCACCAACGCCGACGCGCTACGGCGCCGGATCGGATACGTCATCCAACAGGTCGGCCTGTTCCCCCATCACACGATTGCCGCAAACATCGCCGTCGTACCCAAGATGCTCGGCTGGGACAAACGCCGCATCGACTCCAGGGTCGATGAGTTGCTCGATCTGGTCGGCCTCGACCCCGCGCGGTACCGAGACCGCTATCCGAAAGAGCTGTCCGGCGGCCAGAACCAGCGGGTCGGCGTGGCCCGGGCGCTCGGTGCGGACCCGCCCGTCATGCTGATGGACGAGCCGTTCGGCGCCATCGACCCGATCACCCGCGAGCGGCTGCAGAACGAGTTCCTCCGCCTGCAGGGCGAGATCAAGAAGACGATCGTCTTCGTCACGCACGACATCGACGAGGCGATCAAGATGGGTGACCGCATCGCGATCCTGGGCGAGGAGTCGACGATCGCGCAGTACGACACTCCGTCGCAGATCCTGGCCAATCCGGCGAACGAATTCGTCGAGGACTTCCTCGGCGCCGGACCGTCGGTGAAACGGCTCACGCTCACGCGGGTGAGCGAGATCGAGGTCGACCCATGGCCGACGATCCATGTCGACGCCGCCGGCGAGGAGGTGTCGACCGCGTTCGACAAAGAGCACGAGGACTACCTGCTCGTGCTCGACACCGACCGGCGCCCCAAGGGCTGGCTGGCGCGGGCCGACAGTGCGAGCACCCGAACGGCCGGCGACCGGCTGCTGCCGGTCCTCTCCCCGGTCACCCCGCGCTCGACGCTCTTCGACGCGCTGAACATCATCCTGCAGTCGTACTCGACCTGCGCCGTCGTCGTGGATGAGCAGGGCGTCTACCGCGGCACGCTGGAGATGGAGCGGATCCGCTCGTTGATCCACATCGAGCAGAACGGCGACGGTCGTCGCGGCGCCGCTGCTGTCGACGCGACGGACGTGAGTAGGCAGCGGTCATGAGCGACACGGCCCGCGGATGACATCGGTCATCGCTCCGGCCGGGGAGGTCGCCGGCATCGAACCCGGCGGGGCCGGCCGGGCCGGGACCCGGTCGCGCGGGCGGCTGCTGGTTCGGTACGCGACGACCCCGGTGGTGCTCGCCGTCGTGCTGCTGCTGCTCTATCTCTACGTCGCGAGCCACACCCTCGATTCGGTCGAGAAGCGATCCCTGAACACCGGATACATCGGCCGCTCGTTGCTCAAGCACATTGAGATGACGGCCGTGACGACAGTATTGGTGATCGTCATCGCCGTGCCGCTGGGCATTCTGCTCACCCGGTCATCGACCCGGCGGTTGGCGCCCATCGTGGTCCCGATCGCCAACATCGGGCAGGCCGTGCCATCGATCGGCGTGCTCGTGCTCTTCGCCGTCACGTGGAAGATCGGCACCGAGGCCGCCGTGATCGCCTTCGTCATCTACGCGATCCTGCCCGTCCTGCGCAACACGATGGTCGGGCTGCAGCAGGTCAACGTCGCGGTGATCGAGGCCGCCCGCGGCATGGGCATGAGCCGGCGCGGCGTGCTCGGCCGGATCGAGTTGCCGCTAGCCGTTCCCGTCATCCTGGCCGGCGTCCGCACCGCGCTGGTGATCGCCGTCGGGACGGTCGCGCTCGCGACATTCGTCAACGCCGGCGGGCTCGGTGACATCATCAACAACGGCACCACCAACGCCCGGCCGATCGTCACGCTCACCGGAAGCGTCCTCACCGGCGTGCTCGCCCTGCTCGTCGACTGGCTCGCCGGGATCGCCGAAGATGTGCTCCGTCCGCGGGGCCTGTAGTCCGACACCGGCCGCCCACCGCCGGGCGGACGCCTACCGAACGGAGATCACCATGAGACATCACGACAAGCGGGTGGCGGCCATCGCTCTCGCCGTCCTGACGGCCGTCGGGATCGGCGCGTGTGGCAGCAGCAAGTCCGGCGGGGGGTCCAGCGGCGGGTCGATCGGCGACAACAAGTCGTGGGCGCTGAAGGGCGCGACGTTCAAGGTCGGCGCGAAGGAGTTCACCGAGAGTCGGGTCCTCGGCTACATCACCGCCGACGCGCTGACGGCGGCCGGTGGCAAGACGAGCAACAGCAACCTGACCGGCTCCAGCACCGTCCGGACGTCGCTGACCGCCGGCCGGATCGACATGTACTGGGAGTACGACGGCACGCAGTGGCTGGACTACGACAAGCACACCAAGCCGATCGCGTCCGGTGAGCCTGCGCAGTACCAGGCCACCGCGAAGGAGGACCTGGCCAAGAACAAGGTCAAGTGGTTGACGCCGTCGAAGCTCAACGACTCCTACGCAGTGGCGATCCGCCCCGATGCGACCGGTGCGCTCGGCAAGGTCAGCACCATGTCGGACATGGCGGCGTTCATCAAGGCGAACCCCGACCAGGGGACATTCTGCGGCGCCTCGGAGTTCCTGAACCGCAGCGACGGCTTCCCGGCGATCGAAAAGGCCTACGGATTCAAGATCACCCCGAAGAACCTCTCCACGGTCGAGCTGTCCATCGACTACACGTCGGTCAAGAAGGGCAAGCCGTGCAACTTCGCGGAGGTCTTCACCACCGACGGCCGGATCGAGACGCTGAAGCTGAAGGTCCTCAAGGACGACAAGAACGCCTTCGGCACCTACATCGCCGGGCTGACCGTGCGCGACGCCGTCTACACGAAGTACTCCAAGCAGCTCGACGGCATCTTCGCGGCCATCTCCCCCAAACTGACGACCGCGGTGATCACGGACCTGAACAAGCAGGTCGATGTCGACGGCAAGAAGCCCGAAGACGTTGCCAAGTCGTGGCTGTCGAGCCAGGGCTTCGTCGGCTAGCCGACGCCGGGGGACCGACCGGTCG
>JBPCOR010000372.1:0-3515 GCA_051000035.1 Mycobacteriales bacterium
CCTGTGGCGCGTACCGAACCGGGCCTGATCGGGCCCGGCGTCCGCCACCGCGCGGGCGCGGTCACCCAGCCGTCGTGCCGACCACGACGATCGTTGCCGGCGCGCCGGTGGTGGTGGCCGCTCGGCACCGCGGTCGTCGCGGCGACCCTCTCGTTGTGCTATCTCGGCGCCGGGCTGTGGGTCGGTCCGGCGAGCTGGCGCGGCAACGCCGGCGATCCGGAGCAGATCATCTGGTTCCTCGCCGCGGTTCCCCATGCCGTCGCGGCCGGGCACGACCCGTTCTATACCGACTACGCCTTCTACCCCGACGGCGCGAATCTGATGTGGAACTGTGCACTGTTCGTCCCGAGCCTGCTGCTCGCGCCGGTCACCGCCGTCTGGGGACCGGTCACCTCCTACAACCTGCTCCTGGTCGCGGGTCCGGTAGCAACCTCGGTCGCCGCCTACCTGCCGATCCGCCGGTACGTCGAGAGGAGTCTGGCCGCAGCCGTGGGGGCGCTGCTGTTCGGATTCTCACCGTTCGTCGTGCATCACGCCCTGGCCGGGCACCTGCACATGTCGTCGGCCGCGCTGCTGCCGATCCTGCTGCTGCTGCTCGACGACATCGCGGTCCGCCAGCGCTGGCCGGCCCGGCGGGCCGGCGCCGCGCTCGGGCTGGTCGCCGTCGTACAACTGCTCACCGCCGAGGAGATCCTCGCTATCGGCGGGTTGAGCGCCATGGTCGTGCTCGGAGCGCTCGCGGCGATGTATCCGCGCCGGATCCGGGCCCGCCTGGGCTATCTCGGCCGGGCCGGGGCCACGGCGGCCGTCGTCTTCATCCCGCTCGCGGCGTATCCGCTCTGGGTGCAGCTCGCCGGGCGCCGCCGCGCCCCCGGGCCGCATGCCACGAACGTCTACGTCGGTGACCTCGCCGGCCTGATCCGCCCCGTGGGCGCCCTGATCAGCCTCGGCGGCAGCACGCCGTTCAGCGGCAACGCGGGCGAGTCGACCACCTATCTGGGCGTGCCGCTGCTGGTCGTGGTGGTGGCCGTCGCGGTCACCTGCTGGCGGCGGGCCGTCGTGCGGGTCGCGGTGGTCGTCACGGTCGTGATGAGCGTCTTGGCCCTCGGCGAGCGGCTGCACGTCGACGGCCACGACACCGGAATCCCGCTGCCGTGGGCGCTGTTCGGTCAGATCCCGCTGGTCGCCGAGGTGCTGCCGGCCCGGATCTCGGTGGCGGTGGCGCTCGCGACGGCGATCCTCGCCGCCGTCTTCCTGGACCGGCTGGCCGCGCGATGCCGGCCGGTGCTGGTCGTACTGGGCGCCGTCGTCCTGGCCGCGACCGTCGCGACGTTCGTCCCCGGCCCCGCTCCGACGACGACGATCGCCGTACCGGCCTTCTTCTCCTCCGACGCGATCCGCCGGGAAGTCCCGGCCGGGTCGGTGGCCGTCGTGCTGCCCTTCACGGTGGATCCGGCGACCGAACCGCCCATGCTCTGGCAGGCGGTGTCGGGCCTGCGGTTCAAGATGGTCGGCGGCCGGCTGCTCGTGCCGCACCCGTCACCGGCGGGCAATCCGCTGTTCGGGGTCGTCAACGACCAACACCCGGGCCGCGGACCCGCCGTCACACCCCGCCGCCGCGCGCAGGTGATGACCTACCTGCGGTCGGTGCACGCGCGGGTCGTCATCATCGGGCCGATGCCCGGCCGCGACCACGTCGAGCAGACGCTGACGGAGGTGTTCGACCGCCCCGCCGACCTCGACGGCGGCGGCGTCGCACTGTGGCGGGTGCTGCCGATCCGGCGCTGATACGAATGCGGCGACCCGCGTCAGCCGCCGACGGCGTCAGCGGCCTTGCGCGCCGCGATGAGCACCGGGTCCCAGGTCGGCGCGAACGGCGGCGCGTAGGACAGGTCGACGTTCTGCAGCTCGCCGACTGTCATGTCGTTCCACAGCGCCGTGGCGAGCACGTCGATCCGCTTGGCCGCACCCTCCCTGCCGACGATCTGGGCGCCCAGCAGCCGGCCGGTGCCACGCTCGGCGATGATCTTGGTGGTGATCGGCTGCGCGCCCGGGAAGTAGCCCGCCCGGGTGGTGGAGTCGACCGAGACGGTGACGATCTGCAGCCCGATGCCGGTCGCCTCCCGGCTGGAGAGCCCGGTGCGAGCGATCTCCAGCTCGCAGATCTTGGTGACCGCCGTGCCGACCACCCCGGGGAACGTCGCGTAACCGCCGCCGATGTTGGTGCCGGCGATGCGGCCCTGCTTGTTGGCGTGGGTGCCGAGCGCGATGTTGACGCCGCGGTGGGAGACGCGGTGGTGACTCTCCACGCAGTCACCGGCCGACCAGACACGGTGGTGGGAGACCGACTCCATCGTCGCCTTGGTGGCGACGCCGTTGCTCGCGCCGCAGGCGATTCCGGCGGCGGCGGCGAGCGCCGTCTCCGGTGCGACGCCGAGGCCGAGCACGACCATGTCGGCCGGCACCGTGCCGCCGGTGGTGACCACGGCCCGCACCCGGTCCTCGCCCTCGATGGCCTTCACCGGCTCACCCAGCCGCAGGTCGATGCCGATCCCGCGCACGACATCCGCGATTCTCGCTCCGATGTCCGGGTCCACAGTGGACATCGGCTGCTCTGCGGCCTCGACGACGGTGACCTGCAGACCCCGCCGGACCAGCGCCTCGGCAAGTTCCAGGCCGATGTATCCGGCGCCGACCACGACGGCCCGTTTCGGACCGGCGGCGAGCGCCTGCTGCACCGCCTCGCCGTCGGACAGGGTCTGTACGCCGTACACGCCGTCGGTGTTGATGCCGGGCAGGTCGGGGCGGATCGGGCGGGCGCCGGTAGCGATCATCAGCTGGTCATAGCCAACGCGCTGCTCGCCGGACGGCCCGCGCACCGTCACCTCGCCGGCCCCGGTGTCGACGCCGATCGCCTCGTGCCCGGTGCGGACGTCGATGTCGGCTCGGCCGAACTCCTCGGGTGATCGCGCGATCAGATGGTCCATGGCGGACACATCGCCGGCGATCCAGTACGGAATGCCACAGGCCGAGTAGGAGGTGTAGCGGCCGCGCTCGAGCGCGACGATCTGCAGATCGCCGACCGCGCGCCGGCGACGGGCCTGCGCCGCCGCCGACATGCCGGCCGCGTCGCCGCCGATGACGACGAGTCGCTCCCGGCTCACCGGGCGGCCGGGTCGGGTGTGGGCAGCGGGTCGCCGTCGAGGCCGAAGACCTTGCCCGGATTGAAGATCCCGAGCGGATCCAGCGCCCGCTTGATCGTGCGGTGCAGGCGCATCGAGACCGGCCCGATCTCGCGTTCGAGCCAGCCGGGCTTGAGTGAGCCGACGCCGTGCTCGCCGGTGATGGTGCCACCGAGCTTCAGCCCGAGCGCGAGGATCGCGTTGAAGGCGTCGTACGCCGCTGCCTTCGCCGCCTCGTCGGCCGGGTCGAAGATCACGGTCGGATGCATGTTGCCGTCGCCGGCGTGCCCGATGACGCCGATGGTGCGCCCGGTCTCCCGGGCGATGTCCGAC
>JBPCOR010000392.1:0-4187 GCA_051000035.1 Mycobacteriales bacterium
CCGAGCGTGCAGGTCGGCGATCCGTTCACCGAGAAGCTACTGGTCGAGTGCTGCCTGGCGATCTTCGCCGAGGATCTCGTCGTCGGAATCCAGGATCTCGGCGCGGCCGGGATCTCCTGTGCCGTAACGGAATTGGCCAGCGCCGGCAGCGTGGGCATGCGCATCACGCTCGACGACGTACCGCTGCGCGACGCGACGCTCGCTCCGGAGGAGATCCTGATGAGCGAGTCGCAGGAGCGCATGTGCGCCGTCGTGGAGCCGGCCAAGCTGCCGCGGGTGCTGCAGCTGTGTCAGCGCTGGGGGGTGCTCGCCACCCCGATCGGCGAGGTCACCGACACCGGCCGGGTCGAGCTCTACTGGCGAGGCGAGCAGATCACCAACCTGCCGCCGGCCTCGGTGGCGCACGACGGCCCGGTCTATGACCGGCCGGCCGCGCGGCCCGCCGACCTCGACGCGCTGCAGGTCGACTCGCCGGACCGGTTGGCGAGGCCGTCAACTGTCGATGAGCTGCGCGACACGCTGCTGCGGATGGTCGGCGCTCCGAATCTGGCCAGCAAGCGCTGGGTCACCGATCAGTACGACCGTTACGTGCAGGGCAATACCGCCCTCGCCCAGCCGCACGATGCGGGTGTGATCCGGGTCGACGCGGCGTCCGGGCTTGGTGTCGCCGTCGCCACCGACGGCAACGGGCGCTACTGCCGCCTGGACCCCTACGCCGGCGCGCAACTGGCGCTGGCGGAGGCATTCCGCAACGTCGCCGCGGCCTGCGCCCGCCCGCTCGCCGTCACCGACTGCCTGAATTTCGGCAGCCCGGAGGACCCGGCCGTGATGTGGCAATTCATCGAGACGGTGCGCGGCCTCGCCGACGGCTGCCAGTTCCTGGGTACGCCGGTGACGGGTGGCAACGTCAGCTTCTACAACCAGACCGGCGCGACGCCTATCAATCCGACCCCGGTGATCGGCGTTGTCGGTGTGCTCCCCGACGTGGCGCGCCGCACCCGGATCGACCGGCCGGCCGGCTGCCGGCTGCTGCTGCTCGGTGTGACGCGGTGTGAGTTCGGCGGCTCGGAGTGGGCGTGGCACGTCCACGGCCACCTCGGTGGCCGGCCGCCGGCGGTGGATCTCGGCGCCGAGCGGGCGCTCGCTCGGGTGCTCGTCGACGGCGCCGGAGACGGCGTGATCGCCGCCGCGCACGACCTGTCCGACGGTGGTCTCGCGCAGGCTCTCATCGAGTCCTGCCTTGCCGCCGGCGTCGGCGCCCGGATCGCGCTGCCGGCCGGCGAGCTCACGGCTTTCGACTGGCTGTTCTCCGAGTCCGCGGCGCGCGCGATCGTCGCGGTGACGCCCGGCGACGAGGTGGCCTTCGCCGACCGGTGCACAACCGCCGGGGTGCCCGCCATCCCGGTCGGCGAGACCGGCGGCGATGCGCTGGACATCGACGGGTCGCTCGTCGTGCCGCTGGCAGAGCTTCGCAATGGCCATGATGCGACGCTGCCCGCCCTGTTCGGATAGGGGCTCGGAGTGCGACCGGTGCCGGCGCGTTGCGGCGCTCGCCGTCCTACGCGCGGCAGCTCACGAAAAGGATGGGGCTGCCCTCCGGCGCTATGCCCCAGTGGAATTATTATGCCCCTGGGTCATGGCCGGAAAGCGTCAGATGCACGCCGGTGGCCTCCGAGCCGAACGCCGGGAGGACCTCTTGTCAGCACCCCGATCAGCACGCCGACTCGATGCTGTGACCACCGGCGCCGCCGTGCTGTCCCAGGCCGACGTGATCGGCGGGTGGCTGGATGCCGCCGAGCCGCTGCTGAGCCGGCCGACGTCGCTGCCCGGCTGGTCGGTGGGCGACCTGATCGGGCATCTCACCCAGACGTTGCGCACCATTGCGACCGCGCTCACCCAGCCGGTCAGCGGCTGGCCGGATCCGGTGCCGGACTATCTCGGTCGGCTCGTCGCCGCAGCCGGGCAGGTCCGCGATCGGGAGATCGACGCCGGCGCAGGACTGAGCGGAGCCGACCGAATCGCCAGCTACCGCGGCCTGCTCGGCTCGGCCCGAGATGCGATCGACTCGGTCCACCCGGCCGCGGTGGTCACCGCGCCACGCGGGCGGCTGCGGTTGGGCGACTTCCTCGCGACCCGGGCGGTGGAACTGGTGGTGCACGCCGACGACATCGGCCGTGCCCTGCCCGGGCACGGGCCGCCGATCGATCCCGCCGCCCTGCGGGTGGCGGTCCGGCTGCTCGCCGACGTGCTCGCGAGCAGGCGGCCCGGTCGCGCCGTCGAGGTGCGTATCCCGCCGCACGCGGCCGTGCAGTGCATCGACGGACCGCGGCACACCCGCGGCACCCCGCCGGGCGTGGTCGAGACGACGCCGATCGCCTGGCTGCGGATCGCGACCGGGCGGCTCGCCTGGTCCGACGCGGTGGCCACCGGCGCGGTGACGGCCAGCGGTGAGCGCACCGACCTCGGCGACGTGCTGCCGGTGCTGCGCTGAGCGATCGACAGAGAGCGGTCGCGGGCGCAGGGGACGGGTAGGGTGGCAGTGTCCGCACCCGATCGATGGGATCTGCCCAGCCCGTGCGCACCGACAGCAATGCTGACAGCTCCTCGCTCGACGACGTTCCGCACGAGGAGTGCGGGGTCTTCGGCGTATGGGCCCCCGGCGAGGATGTCTCGAAACTCACCTACTTCGGGCTCTACGCCCTGCAGCACCGCGGCCAGGAGGCCGCCGGCATCGCGGTCGCCGACGGCGAGTCCATCATGGTCTACAAGGATCTCGGACTGGTCGCGCAGGTTTTCGACGAGTCGACTCTCGAGGCGCTGCGCGGGCACATCGCGGTCGGGCACACCCGCTACTCCACCACCGGCGGCGACAGCTGGGTCAACGCCCAGCCGACGTTCCGCAGCACCGCCGCCGGACGCGGGATCGCCCTGGCCCACAACGGAAATCTTGTCGGTACGACCCAGCTGGCCCGCCGCGCCGCCCTCGACGGTGTCCGATTGCCGGCCGGGCAGGGCCGCAACACCACCGACTCCGACCTCATCACCAGCCTGCTGGCGGCGCGGGCCGGCGAATCGCTGGACGCCGCGGCCGGCGAGATCCTGCCGAGCCTGACCGGTGCCTACTCGCTGGTCTTCTGCGACGAGCGCACGCTGTACGCCGCCCGCGACCCGCGCGGGGTACACCCGCTCGTCCTTGGCCGGCTGGACCGCGGCTGGGTGGTGGCGAGCGAGACCGCGGCACTGGACATCGTGGGCGCGTCGGTGGTCCGCGAGATCGAGCCCGGCGAGCTGGTCGCGATCGACGGCAATGGCCTGCGCTCGGTCCGGTTCGCGCCCGAAACGCCGGCCGGTTGCCTGTTCGAGTACGTCTACCTCGCCCGCCCGGACACCGCGATCGCCGGCCGCGGCGGGCACGCGACCCGGGTCGAGGTGGGGCGGCTACTGGCCCGCGAACACCCCGCGGAAGCCGACCTGGTCATCCCGGTGCCCGAGTCCGGCACGCCGGCGGCGATCGGCTACGCCGAGGCCTCCGGTATCCCCTACGGGCAGGGCCTGGTCAAGAATTCCTACGTCGGCCGCACGTTCATCCAGCCCAGCCAGACGATCCGGCAACTCGGGATCCGGCTGAAGCTCAACCCGCTGCGCGACGTGATCCGCGGCCAGCGGCTGGTTGTGGTGGACGACTCCATCGTGCGGGGAAACACCCAGCGGGCGCTGGTGCGGATGTTGCGTGAAGCCGGCGCGCTGGAGGTCCACGTGCGGATCTCCAGCCCGCCGATCCGCTGGCCCTGCTATTACGGCATCGATTTCGCCAGCCGTGCCGAGCTGATCGGCGATGGCCTGGATGTCGATGGCGTACGCGCCTCCATCGGCGCCGACAGGCTGGGCTACGTTTCGCTGGAGGGGTTGGTCGCGGCCTCAGAGCAAACCAAGACCCGGCTGTGCCGGGCCTGTTTCGAAGGGCACTCCGCGATTGCGGTGCCCGACGAGGAGCTCGCCGGCAAGTTCGTCCTCGAAGTGCTACGGTCCTCGCCCGACGGCGAGCTGGGCCCGGTGGCCGCGGCCGGCGTCGGCGGGCATGATGCACTGAGCCGGCCGTGAGCCAGACGTGAGCCAGCCGGCTTATCCCCACAGGGGGAAGATGGACTCGGGGAATGGGAACGGCTGACGAGCCAAGCCCGGCGGCC
>JBPCOR010000059.1:0-11963 GCA_051000035.1 Mycobacteriales bacterium
AACTGCTCAACGCGGCCGATGTAGCCCGGACCGTCGACCGGATGGCCCACGAGATCCTGGAGAAGTCCGCTGGCGCGCGCGACACGGCGCTGGTCGGAATCCCGACCCGCGGCGCCCATCTGGCCCGTCGGCTGGCCGCCCGGATGGACGTCTTCGAGGCCGCCGGCGTCCCCGTCGGCTCGCTCGACGTCACCCTCTACCGCGACGACCTACGGCTGCGGGGCGTGCGAGCCCTGGAGCCGACGACCGAGCCGCCCGGCGGTATCGACGGCAAGCTGGTCGTCCTCGTCGACGACGTGCTCTTCTCCGGCCGGACCGTCCGAGCCGCGCTGGACGCGCTCGGCGATCTGGGCCGTCCCAGCGCAGTGCAGTTGGCGGTCCTGGTCGATCGCGGTCACCGCGAGCTGCCGATCCGCGCCGACTACGTCGGCAAGAACGTTCCCACCTCGGCCACCGAGACCGTGCAGGTGCTGCTGACCGAGGTGGACGGCGTCGACGCCGTCCGGATCGGACCGCGCCTGCCTCGCCCCGGCGAGGGAGGCGGGTCATGAGGCATCTGCTGTCCGCCGCCGACCTCGACCATTCCGCGGCGCTACATGTCCTCGACACGGCCGAGGCGCTCGCTCGGGTCGCGGACCGGCCGGTGAAGAAGCTGCCGACCCTGCGCGGGCGGACCGTCGTGAACCTGTTCTTCGAAGACTCCACCCGCACCCGTATCTCCTTCGAGGCTGCGGCGAAGCGACTGTCCGCCGATGTCATCAACTTCTCGGCCAAGGGGTCCAGCGTGTCCAAGGGGGAGAGCCTGAAGGACACCGCGATGACGTTGGAGGCGATGGGCGCCGACGCCGTGGTGGTGCGCCATGGGGCCTCCGGCGCGCCGCGCCGCCTCGCGACGAGCGGCTGGATCGGCGGGCATGTGATCAACGCCGGTGACGGCGCTCACGAGCATCCCACCCAGGCGCTGCTCGACGCGTTCACCATGCGGCGCCGCCTGGCCGGCGGCAGCGGTGACCTGGCCGGGCTTCGGGTGACCATCGTCGGGGATGTACTGCACAGCCGGGTGGCGCGGTCCAATGTCCTGCTGCTCGCTACCCTCGGCGCGTCGGTGACCCTCGTAGCGCCGCCGACGCTGCTACCGATCGGCGTCGGCTGCTGGCCGTGCGCGACGTCCTCCCACCTCGACGAAACCCTGCCGGGCAGCGACGTCGTGATGATGTTGCGGGTGCAGGCAGAGCGGATGAACGACGCGTTCTTCCCGACCACCCGCGAGTACAGCCGCCGCTACGGGCTGGACGGGCGGCGGCTCGCCGCGCTGCCCGGGCACGCGATCGTGATGCACCCGGGACCGATGGTGCGCGGCATGGAGATCACCCCCGATGTCGCCGACTCGGCCCGGTCGACCATCCTGGAACAGGTGGCCAACGGCGTGAGCGTGCGGATGGCGGTGCTCTACCTGCTGCTCGGGGGCCCGGATGACCCGGCGGTCGCTGCCCCGCCGGCCGATTCCGCAACGGACGATGCCGGCGCGGCCGGCGTCGTCACACCCGCGACGGCGGGGCGGGCCCGGTGAGCGGCTGGCTGATCCGCGACGTGCGGCCCTACGGCGAGAGTCGCGTCGACATCCGCATCGCGGGCGGCGTGATCGCCGAGGTCGGGCCCGGGCTCGCCGGTGGAGCCCACGAGGAGGACCTCGACGCGGCCGGGTTGATCGCGCTGCCCGGCCTGGTCGATCTGCACACCCACCTGCGCGAGCCGGGCCGCGAGGACGCCGAGACGGTTCAGACCGGCTCCCGCGCCGCCGCCCTCGGTGGCTACACCGCCGTACACGCGATGGCCAACACCGACCCGGTCGCCGACACCGCCGGCGTCGTCGAGCAGGTCTGGCGGCTCGGCCGTGACTGCGGCCTGGTCGACGTCCGCCCCGTCGGCGCGGTCACCGTCGGCCTCGCCGGGAAACGCCTGGCCGAGCTCGGCGCGATGGCAGACTCGGCCGCCCAGGTGCGGGTCTTCTCCGACGACGGGCGCTGCGTGTCCGATGCCGTCCTGATGCGCCGGGCACTGGAGTACGTGAAGGCCTTCGACGGCGTGGTCGCCCAGCACGCGCAGGAGCCGCGCCTGTCCGAGGGTGCCCAGATGAACGAGGGCGAACGCTCGGCCGTGCTCGGCCTGCGCGGCTGGCCCGATGTCGCCGAGGAGGCGATCGTTGCCCGTGACGTCCTGCTGGCGGCGCACGTCGGGTCACGGCTGCACGTGTGCCATGTCTCCACCGCCGGTTCCGTCGACATCATCCGCCTCGCGAAGGAACGCGGCATGCCGGTCACCGCCGAGGTCACGCCGCATCATCTGCTGTTGACCGATGAACTGGTGGCGAGCTACGACCCGGCGTACAAGGTGAATCCGCCGCTGCGGACCGAGGCGGACGTGCAGGCGCTGCGGGCCGGGCTCGCCGACGGCACCATCGATGCCGTCGCCACCGACCACGCCCCGCACACACCGGAGGCCAAGGACTGCGAGTGGGAGGCGGCGGCGACCGGGATGCTGGGCCTGCAGACCGCCCTGTCGGTGGTCATCGCGGCGATGGTGCGCACCGGAGCGCTGGAGTGGCGCGGCGTCGCCGATCGCATGTCGGCCCGGCCGGCCCGGATCGGCGGCGACCCGGGCCACGGCCGGCCGATCGAGGCCGGCGCGCCGGCCAACCTGGTGCTCCTCGACGCCGACACCGAGCAGGTGATCGATCCGGGGATGCTCGCCAGCCGGGCCCGCAACACGCCGTATGCCGGGATGACCCTGCCGGGCGCGGTGGTCTCGACGTTCCTGCGCGGCGAGCCGACGGTCCTGCACGGCAAGGCGTTGCGGTGACCCCCGACCCGATTGCTACCGGGGAGGCGGCAATGAGTTCCGCCGTGCTGGTGCTGGAGGACGGCCGGGAGTTCCACGGCGAGCCCTACGGCGCCGGCGGGCGGACCCTCGGTGAGGCCGTTTTCGCCACCGGCATGACCGGCTACCAGGAGACGCTGACCGATCCCTCCTACCGCCGGCAGATCGTCGTGCAGACCGCACCGCACATCGGCAACACCGGCGTCAACGACGAGGACATGGAATCGACGCGGGTGTGGGTCGCGGGCTACGTCGTGCGCGACCCGGCGCGGCGGGTGTCGTCGTGGCGGGCGACTCGGACCCTGCAGGAGGAACTGTCCCGCTACGGCGTCGTCGGCATCGCCGGCGTCGACACCAGGGCGATCACCAGGCATCTGCGGGAGCACGGTGCGATGCGCGCCGGGATCGACAACGCCGGCGGGTCGGCGTCCGCTCTGCTGGGCGACGTGCGAGCCAGCGCGACGATGACCGGCGCCGATCTCGCCGGTGAGGTGTCCACCCGGCAGCCCTACGTCGTACCGGCGCAGGGCCGGCGACGGTTTCGCGTCGCGGCACTCGACCTCGGTATCAAGTCGATGACGCCGCATCTGCTTGCGCAGCAGGGTATCGAGACCCATGTTCTGCCATCATCGTCCACTGTAGACGATGTGCTGGCGATCGGGCCGGACGGGTTGTTTCTGGCCAACGGCCCGGGCGACCCGTCGACCGCCGACCACGCCGTCGCGCTCACCCGGGCGGCGCTGCACCGGTCCCTGCCCGTCTTCGGCATCTGCTTCGGCAACCAGGTGCTCGGCCGGGCGCTGGGGATGTCGACGTACAAGCTGCGTTACGGCCACCACGGCATCAACTCACCGGTGCTCGACCGGGTCACCGGGCGGGTGGAGATCACTGCCCACAATCACGGTTTCGCGGTCGACGCACCGCTGGACCGGCCGGTCGACACGCCCTACGGCGCCGTCGACGTCAGCCACGTCTGTCTCAACGACGACGTGGTCGAGGGCTTGCGCTGCCGTGACGTGCCGGCGTTCTCGGTGCAGTACCACCCGGAGGCAGCGGCCGGGCCGCACGACGCGGCCTACCTCTTCGCGCGGTTCGCCGACATGCTCGGCGGCGGACCGGGTGCCGGGGGAGAGCGCTGATGCCCAGGCGGACCGACATCGGGCATGTGCTGGTCATCGGCTCCGGGCCGATCGTCATCGGGCAGGCGTGCGAATTCGACTACTCCGGCACGCAGGCCTGCCGGGTGCTGCGCGCCGAGGGGCTGCGGGTCAGCCTGGTCAACAGCAATCCGGCGACGATCATGACCGACCCGGACATGGCCGATGCGACCTACGTCGAGCCGCTCACGCCGGAATTCCTCGAGCGGGTGATCGCCCGGGAACGCCCGGACGCAATGCTCGCGACTCTCGGCGGGCAGACGGCGTTGAACATCGCGGTCGACCTGCACGCGCACGGTGTGCTCGCAAAGTACGACGTGGAACTGATCGGCGCCGATATCGACGCCATCGAACGCGGTGAGGACCGGCAGCGGTTCAAGGACATCGTCCGCGCGGTCGGCGGCGAGGTGCCGGAGAGCACCGTCTGCCACACCGTCGAGGAGGCGCTGTCCACTGTGGAGCGGCTCGGCTATCCGGTGGTGGTGCGTCCGTCGTACACGATGGGCGGCGCCGGTTCGGGGATGGCGCACGACGAGCGGCAATTGCGCGCCGTCGTCGGCGCCGGGCTGGTGGCCAGCCCGGTCACCGAGGTGCTCATCGAGGCCAGCGTGCGCGGCTGGAATGAATTCGAGCTTGAGCTGATGCGCGACAGGCACGACAACGTCGTGGTCATATGCTCCATCGAGAACGTCGACCCGATGGGCGTGCACACCGGCGACTCGGTGACAGTCGCCCCGGCGATGACGCTGACCGACCGCGAATACCAGCGGATGCGCGACCTCGGCATCGCCGTCCTGCGCGCGGTCGGCGTCGACACCGGCGGGTGCAACATCCAGTTCGCGGTCGAGCCGGGCACCGGCCGGCTGGTCGTCATCGAGATGAATCCGCGGGTGTCGCGGTCCAGCGCGCTGGCGAGCAAGGCGACCGGCTTCCCGATCGCGAAGATCGCCGCCCGGCTCGCGATCGGCTACACGCTGGATGAGATCCGCAACGACATAACCGGCGAGACCCCCGCCTGTTTCGAGCCCAGCCTGGACTACGTCGTGGTGAAGGCACCGAGGTTCGCCTTCGAGAAGTTCCCCGGCGCCGATCCGGAATTGACCACGACCATGAAGTCGGTCGGCGAGGCGATGGCGATCGGGCGTAATTTCGCCGAGGCGCTGGGCAAGGTGCTGCGATCGCTGGAGACGACCGCCGCCGGATTCTGGACCACGCCGGACCCGTCCGGCGCGACCCGGGAGTCCACTGTGGACGCGCTGCGGACACCGCACGACGGCCGGCTCTACACCGTCGAGCGGGCGCTTCGGCTCGGCGCATCGGTCGAGGACGTCCACGCCGTGAGCGGCATCGACCCGTGGTTCGTCGACCAGGTCGGTGCGCTGGTGCAGCTGCGCGGCGAGCTCACCGACGCACCGGCGCTGACCCCCGTCCTGCTGCGCCGGGCCAAGCGCGCCGGCCTGTCCGACCGGCAGATCGCCTGCCTACGCCCGGAACTGGCCGGGGAGGCCGGCGTGCGGATCCTGCGCCACCGGCTCGGGATCCGGCCGGTGTACAAGACCGTGGACACCTGCGCCGCGGAGTTCGCCGCGGCCACGCCCTACCACTACTCCAGCTATGACGAGGAGGACGAGGTCCGCCCGCAGCGGGAGCGGCCGAAGGTGCTCATCTTCGGCAGCGGGCCGAACCGCATCGGGCAGGGCATCGAGTTCGACTACTCCTGCGTGCACGCGGCCATGTCGCTGCGGGCGGCGCCGGACAACGGCGGCCGCGGGTTCGAGACGGTGATGGTCAACTGCAACCCCGAGACCGTGTCGACCGACTACGACACCGCGGACCGGCTGTACTTCGAGCCGCTCACGCTCGAGGACGTGCTCGAGGTCGTGCACGCCGAGCAGCGCTCCGGCACGGTCGCCGGGGTGATCTGCCAGCTCGGCGGGCAAACCGCGCTCGGGCTCTCGCAACGGCTCAAGGATCTCGGCGTGCCGCTGCTCGGCACCGCACCGGAGGCGATCGACCGGGCCGAGGAGCGTGGCGAATTCGGCCGGATCCTCGCTGCCGCAGGGCTTCCCGCGCCCGTGCACGGCATGGCGACGTCCTACCCCGATGCGCTCGCCGTCGCCCGGCGGATCGGCTATCCGGTGCTGGTCCGGCCGAGCTACGTGCTCGGCGGGCGCGGCATGGAGATCGTCTACGACGACCCGACGCTGGAGCGTTACATCGCCCGCGCGACCGCCGTATCGCCCCGGCATCCGGTGCTGGTCGACCGGTTCCTCGAGGACGCCGTGGAGATCGACGTCGACGCGCTCTATGACGGCAGCGAACTGTACCTCGGCGGCATCATGGAACACATCGAGGAAGCGGGGATCCACTCCGGTGACTCCGCCTGCGCGCTGCCGCCGATCACCCTGGGGGTCGGGGAGATCGTGCGGATCCGCGAGTCGACCCGGGCGATCGCCGCCGGGGTCGGGGTGCGCGGGCTGCTCAACGTTCAATACGCGCTCAAGGAGGGGGTTCTCTACGTGCTCGAGGCCAACCCGCGCGCTTCGCGTACGGTGCCGTTCGTGTCCAAGGCGACCGGCATCGCGCTGGCGAAGGCGGCCGCGCGGATCGCCGTCGGCGCGACGGTCGCGCAGTTGCGGGTCGAGGGCATGCTGCCCACCGCCGGTGACGGCGGCGACCTGCCCGACGGGGCGGCGACTGCGGTGAAGGAAGCGGTGCTGCCGTTCCACCGCTTCCGCACCACCGACGGCGGTCGGATCGACACCATCCTCGGCCCGGAGATGAAGTCCACCGGTGAGGTCATCGGCTTCGACCTCGCCTTCGGCACGGCGTTCGCGAAATCGCAGGCGGCGGCGTACGGGCCGCTGCCGACCTCCGGGCGGCTGTTCGTCAGCGTCGCCAACCGGGACAAGCGGGCGGTGATCTTCCCGGTGAAACGCCTGGCGGACCTGGGTTTCACCATTCTGGCGACCGCGGGTACCGCGCACGTGCTGCGCCGGCACGGCGTGGCCGTCGAGGTCGTCGGCAAGTACAGCGACGGGCCGGGGAACTGCGTCGAGCGGATCCTCGCCGGTGACATCGCGCTGGTGATCAACACGCCGTTCGGTAGTCCCGGAGATCAGACTCCCCGGTTGGACGGCTATGAGATCCGGACCGCCTCGGTCGCGGCGGGCATCCCGTGCGTCACGACGGTGCAGGGCGCGGCGGCGTGCGTGCAGGGCATCGAGGCGATGCTGCGTGGTGAGATCGACGTGGCGCCGCTGCAGGAATTGCAGGCGCGATTGCGCGCCTGGCGGGTGGGGGAGGGCTGATGCGGCCGGTGCAGGTGCGCGGCGAGGTGCTGTCCCGCCGACGGGTGGGTGCCTACCACCAGATCACCCTGATCGCGCCCGGCATCGCGGATTCGGCGCGGCCGGGGCAATTCGTCGCGCTCACCGTCGGCGGTGAGCCGTCCGGTCTGCTGCTGCGCCGGGCGTTCGCCATCTACACGGCGACGCCGGCCGGTGTCTACGGCGGCACCGTGCAGGTCGTGGTCGCGGTCCGTGGCGCCGGTACGGCGTGGCTGGCCACGCTGCGGCAGGGCGACTCGGTCGATGTGGTCGGCCCGCTCGGGACGCCGTTCCGGCTGCCGGCCCGGCCCGTGTCGGCCGTGCTCGTCGGCGGCGGCTACGGCAGCGCATCGCTGTTCGGGCTGGCCGAGTCGCTGCGCGCCCGGGACTGCCGGATCGACATGGTCTTCGGGGCGTCGACCGCGGAGCGGGTCTTCGGCGAGCTGGCGGCGAAACGGATCGCGACCAGCCTGGAGGTGACGACCGAGGACGGCAGCGCCGGTCGGCACGGCATCGTGACCGACGTCTTGGCGGAGGTCATCGAGCGCGTCGGCGCCGGGGTCGTCTACGCCTGCGGCCCGATGCCGATGCTTCGGGCGTGCGGTGACGTCGCCGACTCCTACGGCATCCCCTGCCAGGTGGCCGTCGAGGAGTCGATGGCGTGCGGCATCGGCGTCTGCATGACCTGCGTGTTACCCGTGGTCGGCAACGATCGGGTGACCCGCATGGTCCGATCCTGTGTCGAGGGTCCGGTATTCACCGCCGACACGATCCGCTGGGACGCGCTCGGCACGGTCCCGCCCGACGCGCTGGGCGCGGTTCCACCACGGCCGGGTGCCGAGGATCCCGCCGCCCGGGCCGGCGGCGCCGACGGTGGCGGCAACGTCGACGGCCACGGCTGGGTCGACGGCGGCGACGGGTCGGTGCGGTGATGCGAGCCGTGGACTTCCTGTCCTCGCCGGACGTGGACATGACCACCGTGCTCGGTGGCCGGCGGTTCCCCAACCCGGTGTTCACCGCCTCCGGGTGTGCCGCGTCCGGGCGCGAGCTCGCCCAATTCTTCGACATCACCGAGATCGGCGGAGTCGTCACGAAATCGGTGCTGCTCCGTCCCCGAGCCGGCCGGCCGACTCCGCGAATGGCCGAGACCGCCGGCGGCATGCTCAACTCGATCGGCCTGCAGGGCCCCGGGATCGACGCATTCTGCGAACACGACCTGCCGTGGCTGCTCGAGCAGGGCGCGCGCGCGGTGGTCAGCATCGCCGGGACGAGCGTTCAGGACTACGCCGATCTCGCCGCCCGGCTGGCCCGCGAGTCGGGGGTCGCGCTGATCGAGGTCAACATCTCCTGCCCGAACGTCGAGGACCGTGGCCACGTCTTCGCCTGCGACCCCGGCGCGGCGTCCGCTGTCATCCGGGCCGTCCGCGCCGAGATCCGCGGCAGCGTGCCGGTCTTCGCCAAGCTGTCCCCCGACGTGATCGACATCGTGCCGGTCGCCCGCGCGTGCATCGACGCGGGCGCGAACGGCCTGTCGATGATCAACACGCTGCTCGGCGTCGTGATCGACACCGAGTCGATGCGCCCCACGCTCGCCGGGGTGACCGGCGGCCTGTCCGGGCCGTCGATCCGGCCGGTGGCGCTGCGGTGTGTCTGGCAGGTGCATGCGGCGATGCCCGACGTACCGATCCTCGGGATGGGCGGGATAGCGACCGGCGCCGACGCACTGCAGTTCATCCTCGCCGGCGCGCGCGCCGTGTCCGTCGGCACCGCTGTGTTTCACGACCCGAGCGCACCGATCCGGGTCCTCGGCCAGCTGCGGGAAGCGCTTGCCGCCAAGGGCTTCCGCCGGGTCGCCGACGCCGTCGGGTACGCCCACCGGCCGCCGGACCCACCCCGGCCGTGGCGGCCGGTCACCGCCCGCCCGCCCGCCGAAGCCGGCGATGATCGCGCCGCCGAGGACTCTTCCGGGCAGGCATCGTGACTGCGTTCGGTCCGCGGCTGCTCACCGCGCTGCGCGCGCGCGGTCCGCTGTGCGTGGGGATCGACCCGCACGAGAGCCTCCTGCACGGGTGGCGGCTGCCCGACGACGCGGGTGGTCTCGAGCAGTTCGCCCGGACCTGCGTCGACGCGCTCGCCGGCGAGGTCGCGGTCCTCAAGCCGCAGTCGGCGTTCTTCGAGCGCTTCGGCTCGGCCGGAATCGCCGTACTCGAACGCGTCATCGCCGATGCCCGATCCGCGGGTGCGCTCGTCATCGTGGATGCCAAGCGGGGCGACATCGGCAGCACGATGGATGCCTACGCCTCGGCATACGCCGACCCGGCGTCGCCGCTCGCCGGTGATGCGGTCACGGTGACGCCGTACGTCGGTTTCGGCGCGCTGCGGCCGATCCTCGACACCGCGATTGCCTGCGGTACCGGCGTCCTGGTCCTGGCGGCGACCTCCAACCCCGAGGGCGCTGGTGTACAGCGCGCGCTGTGCGCCGACGGCCGGTCGGTCGGTCAGTCCATTGTGGACCGTGTCGCTGCGTGCAACGTGGGCGCCGAACGGCTCGGGTCGATCGGCGTCGTCGTCGGTGCCACGATCGGCGACCTCGGCTTGGATCTCGCCGCGCTGCACGGTCCGATCCTGGTGCCCGGTCTGGGTGCGCAGGGCGGCACGGCGGCCGGCATCGGCAAGGCCTTCGGCGGCCTTCCCGGCGTCGTTGCGTCGACCTCTCGCGGCATCCTCGCCGCCGGCCCGGATCCGACCCGCCTGCGTGACGCCGCCCGCGGGCAGCTCGACGACCTGCTCGCCGCCGGCGTCTGACCTGCCCTACCGGGTGCGGCCGGCGTCGGAGACCGACCTCGCCGCCGTCCTTGCGGTGCCCCAAGAGAACGAGCCGTCACAGTCTGGTCGCACGACGCACTGCCGACGCAAAGGCGCGGCCCTAGGAGTTGGACCCGTCGGCGGGGGCAATGTTCTGGTTGATATGAAAGATGTTCTCCGGGTCGTACCGGGCCTTGACCTGGGCGAGCCGGTCGTAATTGCCGCGGTACGACGCTTTGACCCGGTCCTGCCCCTCGTCCATCAGGAAGTTGACGTAAGCGCCGCCGGCCGACGTCGGGTGCAGCTCTTGCCAGTAGTCCCGGGCCCATTGCGTGATTAGGTCGGCCTCGGCCGGGTCCGGGTCGACGCCCACGATGACGCCGGCCCAGCCGCCGTCGCGGTAGGCGAAGGCCGTCGCGTCCTGCGGTACGCGGCTGACGGCACCGTCGATGGGGTAGAGGTGCATGGTGGAGTGGCCGGTCGGCAGCTGCTCGCCGTACTTGCAGTGCACGTCGATCGCGGCGTCGGAAATCTCGTTGCAGAAATCCGCCCGCCAGTACCACTGCAGCCCGGCGGGGTAGAGGCCGTCGAACGCGCTCTGCAGCACGGTGAACGGCATGGCGTGCAGGCCGACCAACAACGGCGAGCCGTAGCTCTTGATCGGCTCGAGCACCTCGTCGGCCCGCTCGTGCGATCCGGTGTAGCACCAGACGATGGCACAGGACTTGCGACCCCACAGCGGCTCGGGAAACGGCGGTGCCGGCGGGATGGTGATCAGCCCGATCCAGCCGCTCAGCTCCTCCGGCAGCGACGGCAGCAGCTCCCGGTACCAGCGCATGACGTCGGCCGTGTCGGCGAAATCGTACAGCACCGGACCGCCGACGATCGTGCCGCCCGCCCCGATGTCGTGACAGCGGAACGTGAACGAGGTGACGACCCCGAAGTTCCCGCCCCCGCCACGCAAGGCCCAGAACAGGTCCGGGTGTGAGCTGTCGCCGACCGTCACGAAGGTGCCGTCGGCGAGCACCACATCGGCGGCGAGCAGGTTGTCAATCGTGAGACCGAAGCGCCGGGAGAGGTAGCCCATGCCGCCCCCCAGCGTCAGGCCGGCCACGCCGGTGGAGGCGAGGAAGCCCGAGGGCGTGGCCATCCCGAACGCGACGGTCGCGTGGTCGACATCGCCCCAGGTGCATCCCGCGTCGACCCGGACTGTGTGGTCCCCGGGATTGACGGTCGTGCTGCGCAGCATCGAGAGGTCGATGACCAGAGCGTCGTCCCACACCCCGAGGCCGCCCGCGTTGTGGCCGCCACCGCGGACGGCGATCTCGAGGTCGTGGTCGCGGCCGAAACGCACGCAGGCGATTACGTCGGCGACGTCCCGACACCGGGCGATGGCCGCCGGACGCTTGTCGATCATGGCGTTGTAGACGGCGCGCGCCCCGTCGTACCCGGGGTCCGCCGGCGTGATGAGGTCGCCACGCAACGCGGCGGCCAACTCGTCGTACGGCGTCGACGTGATTCGTGCTGATGTTCTCGATGCGATGGTCATCTGGTTTCCCTTCGATTGCGGCGCTTCATCCTCCGGCGCGCACCGAAGCTAGGTTGTGCAGCGTTCCGGCAGCGTTCCGGCAGCGTTCGGGGTGCGCGACCGCGTCAAGGGATCGGGAGAACGCCCCGCGTCGAGGAACGAACGGCGCGCTCGGCAAGGTCATGCTCGCAGCGCCGCAGCAGCGCCACACTGCCGTGCACCCGCGCCAGCCGGGCAGCGGAGTGTAGTCGAGAGACAGCCGCAGCC
>JBPCOR010000100.1:0-26338 GCA_051000035.1 Mycobacteriales bacterium
GTGCGAGGCCGGGACTGCGCCCCGCCGCCGGTCATCGTGCGGGTGCTCGGCGCGCGGCAGGCCGTTCAGGGCATCGCGCAGATCGCCCGCCCCCGCCGCGGAGTCCTGCTCGGCGGCGCCGTCATCGATGTCGTCCATGCCGTCAGCATGGTCGCGCTCGCAGTCCTCGATCCGCGCCACCGACGGCTCGCCTCAACCAGTGCAGCGGCCGCGATCGGATCGGCGGCCCTCGGCGTCGCCGGCGCCCCGGCCGGCCGTCGATGACACCCCGGGCGCGGTCGTCGGAGCCCTTCGACTACCGGCCGCACGTCCTGCGCGAGTATTCGCTGCTCGCCGACGGCGAGCGTGGCGCGATCATCGGCCCGCACGGCGACGTCGTCTGGATGTGTGTCCCCCGCTGGGACAGCGGCGCGGTCTTCAGCACTCTCATCGGCGGCCCCGGAGGGTTCGCGATCACCCCGCAGGAGCGCTTCGTCTGGGGCGGATTCTACGAGGAGGGCTCGCTGATCTGGCGCAGCCACTGGGTCACCGGGCGCGGCACCATCGAGTGCCGCGAGGCCCTGGCGATGCCGGCCGACCCGCACCGCGCCGTGCTGCTCCGCCGGGTCAGCACGGTCAACTGTGACGCGGCGCTGCAGATGCATCTGGACCCGTGCGCGGAATACGGCGAGGTTCCGCTGACCGACCTGCACCGGCACGGCGAGGTGTGGACGGCGCGCGCCGGCGAGCTGCGGATCCGGCTCACCGGTGCCGGTGCGGCCCGCGGCGCGAAGAGTGGCGCATCGCAGCGGCTCCACATGCCGCTGACTGTGCCGGCCGGATCGGACCACGACGTCGCACTGGAGATCAGCGACGAGGAGCTACCGGAGCAGCCGCCGTCGCCGCCAGAGTTGTGGCGAGCCACCGAGGCCGCCTGGCAGGCAGCCGTTCCCACCTTCGAAGCCGGCCTGGATCCGAGAGCAAGCCGGCACAGTTACGCCGTCCTGCGCGGGCTCACCAGCGCGTCGGGCGGCATGGTCGCCGCCGCGACCACCAGCCTGCCCGAGCGCGCCGAGGCCGGCCGCAATTACGACTACCGCTACTTCTGGATGCGCGACCAGAGCTTCGCCGGGCAGGCGGCTGCGGCGGCCGGCGGCGGCGATCTGCTGCAGGACGCGGTGACCTTTACGACGGCACGGTTACTCGAGCACGGCGACCGGCTCGCACCGGCGTACACCACGACCGGTGATCCGGTGCCCGACCAGCGGCGGCTACGACTCGACGGCTATCCCGGCGGGTCCGATCTGATCGGTAACTGGGTCAACAAGCAGTTCCAACTCGACGCCTTCGGCGAGGCGCTGCTGTTGCTCGCCGCGGCTGGACGGCACCGACTCGATACCGACAATTGGCGGGCCGCCGAAATTGCCGCCGAAGCCATCGGAAAGCGCTGGACCGAGCCGGATGCCGGCATCTGGGAGATCGACGACCAGCCGTGGACGCACAGCCGGCTGACCAGCGTCGCGGGGCTTCGGGCGATCTCGGCGCACCATCCCGCCCCGCATAAGGTGGCCGAGTGGCTCGCCCTGGCCGACCGGATCACCGCCGACACCGCGTCGACCTCACTGCACCCCGACGGGCACTGGCAGCGCTCCCCGACCGACCCGCGCACCGACGGTGCGCTGTTGCTGCCGTCGTTGCGCGGTGCCCTGCCGGCCGACGATCCGCGCACGATCGCCACCCTGCGGGCGTACACCCGCGAACTCGTGGTGGACGGTTACGCCTACCGGTTCCGCCACGACGACCGGCCGCTGGCCGACGCCGAGGGATCGTTCGTGCTGTGCGGCTTCTTGATGGCGCTGGCGACGGCCGCGCAGGGTCGGCGCGACGAGGCCATCGGCTGGTGGGAGCGCAGCCGCGCAGCCTGCGGGCCGCCGATGCTGCTGGCCGAGGAGTACGACGTCGGCGAGAACCAGATGCGCGGGAATCTCCCCCAGGCGTTCGTACACGCATTGCTGCTCGAGTGCTCCGCACGGCTGGCAGCGACATGACACCGCGCGGCTCGCCGCGACATGACACCGGGCGCAACTGACCGAACGGCGCGACACGGCGTGCTTTACGTGAAATCGTCTCGGTCAGCGCGATGATGTGATCCGGCCATGGGAGGGATGACCACGGTGCTCGGCCTACCCGATGACGTCACCTGCTGCTTGTTCGACCTGGACGGCGTGCTGACCCAGACGGCAAAGGTGCATTGCGCTGCCTGGAAGCAGATGTTCGACGGCTTCCTCCGGCAGCGCGACGGCGATGACTTCCAGCCGTTCGATCCGCACCGTGACTACGACGAATACGTCGACGGCAAACCCCGCGAGGACGGGATCCGCGATTTCCTCGGCTCCCGCCAGATCACCCTGCCGGAGGGAGATCGGGACGACCCGGCTGAGGCCGAGACGGTCTACGGGCTGGGCAATCGCAAGAATGCCCTGCTGCTGCAGCGGATCGAGCGGGACGGCGTCGAGGTGTACGACGGTTCGGTTGCCTACCTGCGCGCCGCGAAGGACGCCGGACTGCGACGTTTCGTGGTGTCCTCCAGCGCCAATACCAGGCAGGTCCTCGAGGTCACCGGCCTGGTCGACCTCGTCGAGGGCCGGGTCGACGGCGTCACCCTGGCCGAACAGCACCTGCGCGGCAAACCGGCCCCGGACTCGTTCCTGGCCGGCGCCGAACTCGCCGGCGTGAAGCCGGCGCAGGCGGCGGTCTTCGAGGACGCGCTCGCCGGGGTGCAGGCCGGCCGGGACGGCAACTTCGGCTACGTCGTGGGCGTCGACCGGGTCGGGCAGGCCGACGGGCTGCGGGCGCACGGCGCCAGCGTCGTCGTGCAGGATCTCGCCGAGCTCCTCGACGAGGCGCGATGATCACCGAGTCGCGATTCCGCGCCGAGCCGTGGGCGGTCCGCGAGCTCGGACTGAGCCTCGATCAGCTCGCTCAATCCGAGTCGGTATTCGCGCTCGCCAACGGCCACATCGGCGTGCGGGGCAATCTCGACGAGGGCGACCCGAGCGGACTGCCCGGCACCTACCTCAACTCCTTCTACGAACAGCGTCCACTGCCCTACGCCGAGGCCGGCTACGGCTATCCCGAGTCCGGCCAGACCGTTCTGAATGTCACCAACGGCAAGCTGATCCGGTTGCTCGTCGACGACGAACCACTCGACCTGCGCTACGGCACGGCGCGCCACCACGAGCGGATCCTCAACCTGCGTTCGGGGCTGCTGCACCGGGTGATGGAGTGGGAATCCCCATCGGGACGGGTGATCCGGCTGCGTTCGACGCGACTGGTGTCCTTCACCCAGCGCGCGATCATGGCGATCCGGTACGAGGTCGAGGCCATCGGGGCGCCGACCCGCGTCGTCCTGCAATCGGAGCTGGTGGCCAACGAAGAGCTGCCGACCGCGTCGGCCGACCCGCGAGCGGCGGCGGCTCTGGAGCATCCGCTGGAGGCCGAGGAGCACAGCACCAGTGGCAACCGGTCGTTGCTGATCCACCGGACCCGAGTGAGCAACCTGCGGATGGCCGCGGCGATGGACCACCTCGTCCACAATAGAGCCGGCGCGATCCCACACACCTACATCCGGCCGGACTGGGCGCGCACCACGGTCGGCACCCGGCTGGAACCCGGCGAGCGCCTGGGTATCACGAAGTTCGTCGCCTACGGCTGGTCCAGTCAGCGCTCCCTGCCCGCCCTGCGCGACCAGGTCGACGCCGCCCTGTCGGCCGTCCTGCACACCGGCTGGGAAGGGCTACTCGCGGAGCAGCGAGCCTACGTCGAAGAGTTCTGGGACGGTGCCGACGTCGAGGTCGACGGCGACCCGGCCGTGCAGCAGGCCGTCCGATTCGGCCTCTTTCACGTTCTGCAGGCCGGCGCCCGCGCCGAGCGGCGGGCGATCCCGGCGAAGGGCCTGACCGGATCGGGCTACAGCGGTCACGCGTTCTGGGATACCGAGAGTTTCGTCCTGCCGGTTCTCACGGCGACCGCGCCGCACGCCGCGGCCGACGCGCTGCGCTGGCGACTGTCCACCATCGACCTTGCCCGCGAGCGGGCGCGCACCCTGAATCTTCGCGGCGCGGCATTTCCGTGGCGCACCATCCGCGGGCAGGAATGCTCGGCCTACTGGCCGGCGGGTACCGCGGCGTTCCACATCAATGCCGACATCGCTCTCGCGGCCGTGCGGCATGTGCAGTGGACGGGCGACGAGGACTTCGATCGCGAATGCGCGCTGCCGTTGCTGATCGAGACCGCGCGGCTGTGGCAATCCCTCGGCTACTACGACGACGCGGGTGGTTTCCACATCGACGGCGTGACCGGCCCGGACGAATACAGCGCCGTCGTCACCGACAACACCTTCACCAATCTGATGGCGGCCCGCAACCTGCGCTATGCCGCGGAGACGGCCCAACGCTGGCGCACGGAATGCGATGCCTACGACGTCGCCGATGAGGAGATCGCTTCCTGGCGACGGACGGCCGGAGCGATGACGGTGCCCTACGACGACGGCCGCCGGCTGCACCAGCAGGACCGCGGCTCGACCTACCACGAGGTCTGGGACTTCCAGCAGTCGGCCGACACCGATGCCTACCCCCTGCTGCTGCACGCGCCGTATTTCGACATCTACCGCAAGCAGGTGGTCAAGCAAGCCGACCTGGTGCTGGCCATGCACTGGTGCGGTGATTCGTTCACTCCGCAGGACAAGGCCCGCGGGTTCGCCTACTACGAGGCGCTGACGGTCCGGGACTCCTCCCTGTCGGCGTGCTCGCAGGCGGTCATCGCGGCCGAGGTCGGCCACCTGGATCTGGCCCACGACTACCTCACCGAGGCCGCGCTGATGGATTTGCGCGACCTGGAGCACAACAGCCGCGACGGCGTCCACGTCGCCTCGCTGGCCGGCGCGTGGCTCGCCCTCGTGTGCGGCTTCGGCGGCCTTCGCGATCACGACGGTGAGCTCACCTTCGCCCCCCGGCTGCCGGCGACACTGCACAGCATGTCGTTCTCGGTGCGCTGGCGCGGCGCCAAGGTGCGGCTGCGGGTGACGCGCGACGATGCGACGTACACGGTGGAGAACGGCCACGACAGCGTGGTCCCACTGCGACACCACGGCAAGGATTTCGAATTGCACATGTCCGAGGCGGTGACGCTGCCCATTCCGCCGATCACGCCGCTGACGCCGCGCCCGACCCAACCGGTCGGTCGCGAACCCACGATGGCGCTGTCGGTCGAGTAGTGAGCAGGAGCTGCCCCACCTGTGCGGCGGCGGCGTGCTCGCCGGCCTGTCGGGCGCTGCCGAGCGATCCGCGCGAATCCTCGGGAACGTCCGTCGCGAACGTTGCCTCGGCCAGCAGCAACTGCACGCCCGCTGCCAGCTCCACCACCCCGGGGCTTGCTCCGCCGTCACCGGTGTAGGCGATCGCGGCATCTCCGATGGTCAGTCGTACGCCGACATTGGGCCCGAAATGCTGCAACGACATGGTCGCGAGCCGGAATGGGCCGGCCGTGAGCCCATCGCCCGGGGCGAACTCGCGCAGGTCGTAATCCGCGGCGAGCATCTGCCCGTCCAGGGCCAGCACCGCGTCCACGGCACCGGCCAGGGCGTACACCGGCAGCGCAGGCGGCGGATCCTGGCCGAGGTGACGGGCCCGCAGCAACGGGTTGAGGTCCGCGCAATGGTCGGGATGGCCATGGGTGATGAATACGGCATCGACGTCGCGGGCCGGCACGTAGGCCAGCAATTCCGGCATCGTGGCATACCCCGGATCCACGAGCAGCCGAAAACCGGCCGCTTCGATCAGGTAACCACCGCAGGCTCGCTCCGGAGTCGGCCACGCGCCACCGCCGCCCAGCACCGTCATCCGCATGACGGCCGACCGTACCGGTGCCGCGCGGTGAAGACGCGCACCGTCCCCCGAGCCCGTCGCCGCGCACCCGGGCACGTCGCTCTCGGCTGCCAGCAACCGTCTCGTGGACGAGGCGCTGCGCGGCCAAGACCACCCGCTGATCGTGTTCCGGTCCGGCAGGCCGTCGCGCCCGCCTGATTGGCGGCCCAGACGGGTGGCAGGTGATCCGTGCCGTGCGGGCTGCGCGTCGGGCAGAGCCGTCACTCGAGGCGGATGGGGTGCTGGGTGTCCTGTCCGGATGAAGGTTGCGGGCGGCCCGTGGGGAGACATGGGCTTCGCAATCTGGGTCCGGACGTTCCTATGCGGACCTGTCCGAACCTACTTTGCAAGTTGGACGAGCGTCCGGAAAGCTGCAGCGGTCGCCGTAGCAGGAGAGCGGAGCTGGTCGTTTTCGGTGTTGCACTTGTCGCACCATCACCGGCATTATCGCGGGCGGGGTATCCGGGCAGCTCGGTGTTCGCCGGAGCCTTCAGGCTCGGCGGCGCTGCCCTGATCCGTAAGCGGTTCGCCCTCCATCATCTTCATCGGCCTTCCCATCGTGGCTATCGCGTTGGCCTTCGGCTATAGGGGACTGCGCCGAAACCGGCTCTCAGCACGCCAGGCCAGAGGGAGCTGAGGTCGAGCTGTTGGAGACGTCCGAGGTCGGCGGGAGTATCACGATCACGTTCCTTGTGCTAGTTGGCGGGCGCGGCGGCGCTTGAGGGCCAGATCGGTGGGACGTCCGGCGATGAAGGCGGACAGCAGATCCATGGTGGCGGCGAGATCGCGTCCTCGGATACCTGTGTTGATTTGCTCGTAGAGAGCATGTTCGGCTTGGGTGACTGCGTCAGCGACGCGGTGGCCGTCGTGGCTCAGGCGTAGCTCGACAGCGCGCCGATCAGCGGCAGCGCTGCGCTCAACCCAACCCAATTGCACCATCGCGCTGACGAGCCGGCTGGGGCTGCCGGTTTCGGAAACCAGGAGCGCACCAAGCTCCCTGAGCAACAACGGCTCGTGATCCGCCAGCACGCGTAGCGCTTCGGCTTGAGTGGGTGTGACACCGAGCGGGCGCAGCGCAGCAGCGAAGATCCGCTGACCCTCACGCTGGGCAGCGAGCACCAGGAAGCGCAACTGTTCGGCTGCCTCGCTATTAGATGGCATGTCACGTATTATCCAGGAATCGACGCCGGGAGGCTGCATGTTGCTCGCTGCGAATGTGCTCGCCGGGATCCTCGCCGTGATCTACCTTGCCGTCGGCGTACCCAAGGTGGCCGGTTCCGCAGCCCTGGCAGGCGAATTCGTCCGCTTCGGCTACCCCCGGCCGCTGCTCACGCTGACCGGCGCGGCGGAGGTCGCCGGTGCCGGGCTGCTCGTGGCAGGCATCGTCTCAGTGCACGCGGCCGCGGTAGTCGGGTCGGCACTGCTGATCGCGGTGATGGCTGGCGCTGTCGCCACTCACGTCCGGGTCAGTGACCCAGCCACGAAGATTGCCCCGCCGGCGCTCCTGCTGCTGCTCCTGGTCGCCGAACTCGCGCTTCGTGCCGCATCCTGACCAATCGGGCGAGGCAGACCAGATCCTGAGCGATCAACGACCCGGATGGGATGGAGATCCACGAGTGAGGATTCCGAGCACCGAGCAAACCTGCAGGCCCTGGCGGATCCACCAGGTCACCCGCGACTTCCGGCTCGAGGACGTCTGGGCGCTACCGACACCCGGAGGCCCGGACGACTTTTCTCGCCTGGTGCAGCTGCTGGCCTCAGACGACCCCTCGCAACGCGCCTCCCGCGCCGTCCGCACACTCTTCGCGATCCGGTGGAAGATCGGGCGGCTCCTCGGTTGGGACGGCCCGACTGCCAGCCAGGGCTCGCAGTTGCCGACGCTCCGCGACCAGTTGCCGGCCGATTTGCGCGACGCTCCATCCGGCCCGGACACGCTGCACTTCGCCTCGCTCTACCTGACAGAGGACGAGTGGGCCGCGGAGATCGTCAACCGGACCGTTCACGGGATCAAGCACATTAGCTGGGTACCAGACGGGACCGGCGGCTACCGCGGCCAGATGGCCGTCTACGTGAAACCAGACGGACTGCTCGGATTGGCTTACATGGCCGCGATCATGCCGTTCCGACGCCTGATCGTGTACCCAGCGATGATGCGACAGATGAAGCGGGACTGGCGGGCACGCACCGACAATCCAACACCGACGCACGGCGAGCAATAGGGCGCCGGCGCCGAGCCATCCCGAGCATGGACGCGATCATCGGCACCCCCTCGGCCGCGCTCTGTTGTTCCAGCAGTCCATCCTCATCTGACGTTGCAGGCGAATTTGCGACGTGCCTGCTGATAGTTGACAGCTCTATCGCGCTCAGTGCGCAGGGGCGTCCACGAGCGCGACCGGGCGGCCGTCGGGACCGTCCAGGTACGCCCGTTGGTGACCGGAGGGATGGCGAAACGGCTCGCGCCGGATCGTAAGACCTCGAACGCGCAACCGCTCCACTTCGGCAGCCAGGTCGTCGCAGAACACCACGAGTTCGACGGTGTTGCCTTGCACTGGGTCGAGGCCGGACCCCCGCGGTGTTTCTGGAGAAGAGACAGCGAGCACGCTCGGACCGAGACGCAGCACCGTCTATCTCGGTTCGCAGTCGACCTTCTACCGGCTGCTGCGCATCGCGAGTGGCACCGCTGACCGCCGCCGCCACGCCGTCCATCCGGCGGCGGTGAAACCCGAACTGGCCGCTGCCGCGCCGAACCAGGTGACTCGTGGGACATCACCAAACTGCACGGGCCGGCGAAGTGGACCTACTACTACCTCTACGTGATCCTGGACATCTACTCGCGTTACGTCTGTGATCCACTCGGCTGCCTAGCTCGGTTGGATCACCTTGCGCATGACGCAGTGGTTCTTGCCTTTGGGACGCTCGTAGGTGAAGCCGGACCGCTCGAGCATGCTGCGGGTGCCGTTGTAGAGGAACGACCCGGAAACCTTCTTGCCGGCGATGTCGTACGGATAGGCCTCGACGACGCCACCGCCGGCGGCCGCGATCAGCTCCAACGCGCCGCCGAGGGCGGCGTCGGCGACGCCCTTGCGCCGGTGCCGCCGGTCGACGAAGAAGCAGGTCAGCCGGTAGTCGGGCACCGGCGCACCCTCATATTCGACCTCCGCGCGGTGCGTGATGCCCGGCAGCTCTTCGGGACTGCCGTACTGACACCATCCCACCGGGGTCTCGCCGTCGAACACCAGAGCGGCGTGCGCCCTGCCCTCTCGCACCAGCCGCTCCTTGTAGCCACGCCAGTCACCGGCCCCGCACGCGCGTCGCTCGGCGGAGGTCGCGTTGTGGAACCAACAGCACCAGCAGCCGCCCATTCCGGCGCCGTTGTTCCGTTCGCACAGATCGGCGAACGCGTCCCAGGTCTGGCTCGTCAACGCCTTGATCCGGTACTCACCCATCGCGCCGTCCTCCTTCGTCGTGACGCAGGTTCGGTCCCTCGGACCTGTGGCCGACGGTACGGTGAGTCACGGACGAAAGGCTTCCTCGACGCGATGAGCAACGATGTAGGCCCGGTCGGACGTGCGCTGCTCGCACTCGAGGCGATCCAGGCGGCGCCGGGCATCACCGGCGCCCGGCTCGCCGCCCGGCTCGGCGTGACCGATCGGGCCGCGCGCCGCTATGTGACCGTGCTGCGCGAGGCCGGGATCCCGGTCGAGTCGGCCAGTGGTCCGTACGGCGGCTACCGGATCGGGCGCGGTGCTCGGATCCCGCCGTTGATGTTCAGCACGTCCGAGGCGCTTGGGCTGGTGATGGCGGTGCTGCAGGGGTGGCACGGATCGGTCGAAGCCGACACCCCGCCGCGACCGCGCTTGCCAAGATCCTGCGCGTGCTGCCGGCCGCGACTGCCGCGCCGGCCGAGGCGATGCGACGCGTACGGGCGCAGAACCCGAGCGACAAGGCCGCCACGCCCGACGCGGAACTGACGGCCACGACCACGCAGGCTTGCCAGAACCGCAAGCGGATCCGCCTCACCCACCGCACCGGCAGCCGGATGCGGCTCGAACCGTGGGCCGTCGTCGTCCGGCACGGGCGGTGGTACCTGCTCGGCTGGCTACCCGACGCCGACGCACGCCGGGTCCTGCGCCTGGACCGCATCACAGACGTCGAGACGACTGGTGAGTCATGCACACCACCGGACGACCTGGACCCGGTACGCGAGGTCGAGGACCACCTCGCCGACGGCTGGACCTACCCGGTTCAGGTCCGCATCGACGCGCCGGTGACAACGGTTGCGCCGTGCATCCCGCGCACGCTCGGTCGGCTCGACGCAAGCGGCGAACACAGCTGCATTCTGCGCGGCAGCACCGACGAACCCGCCTGGTACGCCGAGCAACTGGCAGCCATACCTGCGCCGTTCACGGTCCTGACCTCGGCAGAGATACAGGCCGCGGTACGAACCCTCGCGCACCGCCTCACCCAGGCCGGGGGCGCCGCGATCAGCGGGAACCCGGAGCGCACCGGACCGGTATCGCGGTGACAAATCGGTCACCAGGACGGCGCCGCGAGGCCGGTCGGGGCGATCAATCGATTCCCCAGATCGCCAGGTCGACCTCGTTGCCCTCGGCGTCGGCAAGCGTCCACCAGCCCGGCGCATGCGCGTCGCTGACGACGTGCCCGCCGGCTGCGACCGCGGCTGCGATGCGGGCTTGGACCTGGTCGTGGGGAAGGTAGACGTCGACGTGCATCCGGTTGCGCTGCGGCCGGGGTACGTCCATCTCTTGGAAGGTGAACGTGGGCCCGCGTCGCAGCGGATCGAAGGCGTCCTCGTCGCCCATCTCGTCATACCCGAGCACCGCACACCAGAACGGCCGGGCCGTGGCGGCCAGAGTCGCGTCGATCGACACCTGGACGTGCTGCACCCGGCTGGGGTCAGCCTGGATGTGCAGCTCGCGGGCAGCGACCGAGATCTGCCGGGCCAGCTCGGTGTCGCGGCGGCTCAGTAGCCCGTAAACACCGGAAAACAGCCGGACGGTGACGCCCTCGGCACGCAGGTCGACGTCGAGATCATGGCCCGCGGCGGCCGCCAGCGCACCGATCTTCTCGACCAGCGTCGCCCCGATCGTGAACGACCCGGTCCGGAAGTATGCGCACGCCCAGGCGCCACCCCAGATGGGCCAGTCCTCCACCCCATCGGCCTCGAGGAATTGCCGCCCGGTGATCTGATCTGTCATCTCGTCGCTGGTCATCCTCCGGACGGTAGACGCTGTTCCGGACGATTTCCGTCCTATATGACGGTCTCGTGCGGTCACCGCCGAGAAGAAGCCGGGCGACACGTGGCCCCGCCCCACGGCATCATCATTGACCGGGACGTTTCGATTGAGGAACTCAGGACCGCAGCCCCGGCCCCGACCACTCCACCCGACTTTGCTGTTGCGGTGAGCGATCGGTGACCGGGCGTCCGACGGTGGCCGGCCATTGGGCCAGCGGTCAGCTGATCGGTCGCGTCGGTGGCGCGCTCATGCGAAACTTGGATCGCAACGACGCCAGTGGAGGTTGAGGATGAGCATCGGCTGGGTGGCCTTCCACTACCCGAAACCCGAATATCGCGACGACATGATCCGCCGCGTCCATGCTGCTGCACAAGTCCTGATCGAGGTCCCAGGATGCCCCGATGTTCACTGCTGGGAGACCGTGGAGATTGGGGCAATCGTGGCAAGCGGAAGGTGGGAGTCCAACGAGGCCCGGCAGGCCGGATTCGCGGCAGCGAGGGAGGCAGGTGTCGACTTCGACTACGATGATCGACAGTTGCGACCGTGGGAAGTCTTCCACCTGTCGCCGGTCTAGGCCATTGGTAGCGCCATCGTCCAAGCGATCTCCGTTCGCCGTCCGGTAGCGGGACTCCTTCTGCGGCACACGCCTTACGGATCAAGCGACGGCGAAGGCGCTCGCGATCGACTCGATGTCCTCTGCCCTGACTGCTTCGTTCTTGTACAGGCCCATGAACGACTCGGCCGCGGCGTTGTCGTAGGCGTCGCCGACGCTGCCGATGGACGCTGAAAGCCCCTTCAGGGCTGCCGGTTCGGCGGCCGACCTCGCCGGCTGGTCCGGTGCCCAGGTCGTCGCAGGAGCTGCCGACGCTGCCTTCGTCCGCGGTGACGAACCGGGGCCCGCCTCCCACGTTCACGCCCGCTGAGCAGTGGCTGCACGCCGTCGTCGCCACGGACCTGGAGCCATCGATCATCGTCGTCAGCCGTGGGCATGCGCGAAGCCCCACACCGTTGCGCCGCCTGTCGCGGGCACGGCGCCGCCGGGACGACACCGACGGCTTCGAACGGCGTTCACCGCGGCGATCGTGATCTCGGCGATCGGACGGCTGCCGGCGATCGTCACACGGCGGTCGGCGCGTGCCGTGCCACCGGCGTCTGTACCTGTGCCTGTGCAAGCACCCAGTCACACCACTCGCGGACGCCGGCACCCGTGCGAGCGCTGACCTCGATCGTCCGGACGGTCGGATTCACCGCCGTGAGATTCCGGCGGAAGCCGGCAAGCTCGAAGTCCAGGTGCGGCAGCAGGTCGATCTTGTTGATGACCACCAGGTCCGCGGAGCGGAACATGACCGGATACTTCAGCGGCTTCTCCTCCCCCTCGGTGACCGAGAAGACCATCGCCCGGGCATGCTCGCCTACGTCGAACTCCGCCGGGCAGACCAAATTGCCGACGTTCTCGATCATGACGAGGTCGAGATCGTCGATCGGGAGCCGGATCAGTGCGGACCGGACCATCGGCGCGTCGAGATGGCACTCGCCGCCGTACCCGTTGCCGGTGTTGACCAGCTCGATCGCGGCACCGAACCCCTCGAGCCGGTCCGCGTCCAGGCTGGTCTCTATGTCGCCCACGATGACGCCGATGCGCAGCCGGTCGGCGAGCACACGCAGGGTCTCGCGCAGCAGCGTGGTCTTGCCGGCACCGGGTGATGACATCAGGTTGATCGCGCGGGCCTGGGCTCGAGCGAGATCGGCCCGATTCGCCGCGGCGAGCCGGTCGTTCTCATCGAAGATGCGTTCGAGCACCTCGATCCGCTCCGGACCGGTCTGGTATGCCGAGTGGTCGCCGACGTCGCGCTCGTTGCCGTGCTGGTGATCGGCAGCGTGATCGGGACGGTGCTCGTGCTCGCCGTCGTGCTCGTGCTCGCCGTCGTGCTCGTGGTCATGATCGTGGTCATGATCGTGCCCATCGTCGTGCCGATGGAAGCGACCCATCTTTCACACCTTTCCGAGGTCGAGCGCGGTCACGAGGAACTCCTCGCCGGCCAGCACCGCGCTGTCCAGGCCGCCACATGCCGGGCACCCGAAGGTCACGTTGTTTCCGAGGTCGAATTCGTCGCCGCAGGCGCGGCACTTCAGCCGGGCGGCGACCCGCTCGATCTGCAGCTCCGCTCCCTCCAGGGTGGTCTCGGCGACGACGAGTGACCAGCAGAAGAGCAGCGTGTCCGGGATGACCTGACGGAGTTGACCGATCCGCACGTGGATGACGTCGACACTGCGGTCCTCCGCCCGGCGGGTGACGATGTCGGCGATCGCCCCGCAGAGCGAAAGCTCATGCACGGCGCTGCTCGATCGATTCCAGGATGTGACGATCCGGGATTTCCGGACCGAGGATCCAGCTGACCGGCTCGGCCGGCGCCGCGAACGGCGTGGTGACGTCGACCGTGACCGGCACCGAGATGTCGTCGGGAGTCCACCGCCTCGGATCGGCCGTCAGGCCGAGCAGGTAGGTGACGGTGCAGTCCAGGGCTACGGACAGTTCGGGCAGCCGGGCGACGTCGAGCCCCTGACCGTGCTCCATGCCGCTGAGCATCCGGTTGGTGGCGGCGACGCCCAGAGCTGCTAGCCGCTCCACGATCTCGTACTGGGTCAGACCGAGGTCGTGCCGTCGTTCGCTGATCCGGCGGGCGCACACCCAGTGTCGCTCTCGATTGTGACCGTGTGCCGTCGACGACATCGTCCCGCGCCCTCCGATCGCTCTCGGCACAGTTGTCCGCCCAGGCACAGTTGTCCGCCCAGGCGCAGTTGTCCGCCCAGCCAACGGTGTCCGCCCAGCCAACGGTGTCCGCCCAGCCAACAGTGTCCGCCCGGGCACAGTCTTCGCCCAGGCACAGTGTTCGCCCCTGGCGCAGGCTCGTCAACGGCGGTTCACCCGAGCGTGGCAGACCGGTCACTCGGACATGTCGGACAGCGCGGTGACGTCATAATGGGAGAAGTTGTAGACGGGCGAGCCCCCGAGGAGCCGTTCCAACTCCTCGTGCGAGTCGACGTCGACGATCCAGACTCCTCCGTGCGCGCCGACGATGTGGTAGCGCGACACGATCTTGCCGACCCGTTCCAGCTCTACGGCGTATGCGGGCACCCGGGTGATCGCCGCGGCCATCTCACGGGACAGCAGGGTGAGCTCCAGATGCCAGGTCACCAGAAATTTCAACGGCTCGTCCTATCGTCGGTGCGCGCGCCGGTGGACCTACGAAGTAACTGATTCCCGGATTCGGTAACTCAGCATAGCGGCGCACCCCCTCCCCCATAAGGGTTTTGATGCTTGTGTCACCGGCTGACTGGCGTACAGTCCAGAGCCTCACGCCATCCCATTGGTCGGAGCGGGCACGTCTTCGTGTCCCCGCGGAGGAGGTGCGCTTCGGTGTCTGCAACAACCGAGGAACGTTCAGGCAAGCACGAGCAAGAGGACGAAGGTGTCGTTCATATTCTCTGGATGAACGGTGGCCTGAGCTGTGACGGAGATTCGGTCGCGCTCACCGCAGCAACCCAGCCGAGCATCGAGGAGATCGTGCTCGGTGCCCTCCCCGGCCTGCCCAAGGTCGCGGTCCACTGGCCGCTGATCGACTTCGAATCCGGACCGGAGCAGGGCGCGGACACCTTCATCGAGTGGTGGCACAAGGCAGATCGCGGTGAACTCGAGCCCTTCGTGCTCGTCGTCGAGGGATCGATCCCGAACGAGGAGTTGAACAAGGACAACGGCGGCTACTTCTGCGGCTTCGGCAACGACCCGGACACCGGCGAGGTGCGCACGACCAACGAGTGGCTGGACCGGTTGTCGAAGAAGGCCACCGCGATCATCGCCGTCGGCACCTGCGCCACCTACGGCGGCATCCACGCCATGGCCGGCAACCCGACCGGCGCCATGGGCGTTCCCGACTTCCTCGGGTGGGACTGGAAGTCCAAGGCCGGCCTGCCCATCGTCTGCGTGCCGGGCTGCCCGATCCAGCCGGACAACCTCTCCGAGACGATCCTGTACCTGCTGTACCAGGTCGCCGGGCAGGCACCGATGATCCCGCTGGACGCCGAGCTGCGCCCGCGCTGGCTGTTCGAGGCGACCGTGCACGAGGGCTGCGACCGGGGCGGCTACTACGAGCAGGGCCAGTTCGCGACCGAGTACGGCTCGCCGTTGTGCCTGGTCAAGCTCGGCTGCTGGGGCCCGGTCGTCAACTGCAATGTGCCCAAGCGCGGCTGGATCAACGGCATCGGCGGGTGCCCGAACGTCGGCGGCATCCGCATCGGCTACACCATGCCGGGCTTCCCGGACAAGTTCATGCCCTTCATGGACGAGCCACCGGGCGGCAAGGTGTCCTCGACCGCCAGCGGGGCCTACGGAAAGGTCATCCGTACGATGCGGAAATTCACCCAGAGCACGTTGAACAAGGAGCCGTCATGGCGTGTCCGCGGCCCCGAACTGAAGACCGGCTACCGGAAGGGGCGATGACCTAGATGACCACGACGGCAGCGCGACCGAGCGAAGCATCCAGCACCACGGCCAAGAGCGACCTCACCGAGATGGCGTGGGATCCCATCACGCGGATCGTGGGCAGTCTCGGCATCTACACAAAGATCGACTTCAAGAAGAAGGAAGTGGCGGAGTGCTACAGCACATCGTCGATCTTCCGTGGCTACAGCATCTTCATGAAGGGCAAGGACCCGCGCGACGCGCACTTCATCACCAGCCGTATCTGCGGCATCTGCGGTGACAACCACGCCACCTGCTCGGTCTATGCACAGAACATGGCCTACGGCGTACACCCGCCGGCGCTGGGCGAGTGGATCATCAACCTCGGCGAGGCCGCCGAATACATGTTCGACCACAACATCTACCAGGAGAATCTGGTCGGGGTCGACTTCTGCGAGAGGATGGTCGGCGAGACCAACCCGAGCGTGCTGCAGAAGGCCAACAACACGCAGGCCCCGCACGCCGCCGACCACGGCTACCGGACCATCGGCGACATCATGCGGGCGCTCAACCCCCTCGAAGGCGACTTCTACCGCGAGGCGCTGCAGGTCAGCCGCTACACGCGCGAGATGTTCTGCCTGATGGAAGGCCGGCACGTCCACCCCTCGACGCTGTATCCCGGCGGGGTCGGCACCACGGCGACGATCCAGCTCTTCACCGACTACCTCACCCGGCTGATGCGCTACATCGAGTTCATGAAGCGTGTGGTTCCGCTGCACGACGACCTGTTCGACTTCTTCTACGACGCCATCCCGGGCTATGAGAACGTCGGCCTGCGGCGCACCCAGCTGATCTGCTGGGGCGCGCTGAACGACCCGGCGCACTGCGACTTCAAGTACGAGCACATGACCAACTGGGGTCGCAAGGCATTCGTCAGCCCGGGCGTCGTCGTCGATGGCAAGCTGGTCACCAACGACCTGGTCGAGATCAATCTCGGTATCCGCATCCTGCTCGGCAGCTCGTACTACAAGGGCTGGGAGAACGAGCCGATGTTCGTCAATCGCGACCCGCTCGGCAACCCGGTCGACCGCAACCACCCGTGGAACCAGACGACCCTCCCGGACCCGCAGAAGCGCAACTTCGACGACAAGTACAGCTGGGTGATGTCGCCGCGCTGGTTCGACGGCAAGGACTACCTTGCGGCCGACACCGGTGGCGGCCCGATCGCTCGGCTGTGGGCGACGGCGCTGGGCGGCCTGGTCGACATGGGCTATGTCAAGTCCACCGGGCACAGCGTCGAGATCAACCTGCCGAAGACGATGAACAAGCCCGAGGTCAACCTGGAGTGGAAGATCCCGAAGTGGAGCAACGCACTCGAGCGGGGCCGCGCCCGGACCTACTTCCAGGCCTACGCCGCGGCTGCTGCGCCGTACTTCTGTGAGCAGGCGCTCGCCGAGGTCCGTGCCGGGCACACCAAGACGTGGAGCTCGTTCGAGGTGCCGGACGAGGCGGCGAGCTGTGGCTTCACCGAGGCCGTGCGCGGCGTGCTCAGCCACCACATGGTGATCAAGGGCGGCAAGATCGCCAATTACCACCCCTACCCCCCGACGCCATGGAACGCGAGCGTCCGGGACGAGTACGGCACCCCCGGCCCGTATGAGGACGCCGTACAGAACACGCCGATCTTCGAGGAGAACCCACCGGACAAGTTCAAGGGCATTGACATCATGCGGACGGTTCGCAGCTTCGACCCGTGCCTGCCGTGCGGGGTGCACATGTACCTCGGGACGGGCAAGACGCTGGAGACCATCCACAACCCCGCTTCGATGCCGACGACGCTGGCGGTCTGAGCGTGGCCCCATCGGGCGGCGACATCGGCGAGCAGGTGGAGGCCCTGCTGGGGCGGTTGACCCAGCAGGGCGGGGAGATGGCTGGGACGACGGCGGACGAGCTGGTGCGCCTGCTCGTCGAGTTCTACGGTGCGGGGCTCGAGCGCATCGTCGACGTGATCGGTGCCGACCGTCCCGAGCTGCTGCACACTCTCGCCGACGACCCGCTCGTCGAGAGCCAGCTCATCCTGCACGGGCTGCACCCGCTCGGTCCCGACGAGCGGATCGAGCAGGCCCTGGACAAGGTGCGTCCCTACCTCGGCTCACACTCCGGCGGCGTGGCGTACCTCGGCATCGACGACGAGGGGGTCGCGCACCTGCGCCTGGACGGCAGCTGCAGCGGATGCCCGTCGTCGACGGTCACGGTCCGGCTCACTATCGAGGAAGCCGTCCTCGGCGCGGCGCCGGAGCTGACCGGGATCGACGTGGCCGGCCAGACCGAGGAAGCACCGAAACCGCTGTTGCAGATCGGCAAGCGACCCGGCGCCCCCGAACCCGCGCCGGCGGCGGCCGGGCCGGTGTGGTTGCACCCCTCGGCGATGGAGCTACCCGCCGATGGTCAGGCCAGGCGGGTGCACCTGGACGGGCGGCCGGTCTTGATGTGCCGGCTCGGTGAGACCTACTACGCCTACGCCGACAGCTGTCCGTCCTGTGGCGAGTCGCTCGTGAGCACCTCCCCTGACGCCGGCGCGCTGGACGGCGACCTGCTGAGCTGCTCGTCCTGCAGTACCCGCTATGACGTACGGCTGGCAGGGCGGGCGGCTGACCGGGCGGGCGGGCACCTCGACCCGCTGCCGCTGCTCGACGACGTGTCAGGTATCCGGGTGGCGCTGCTCGCCGAGGTGGTGTGATGGCCGGCGCGGCCGGCCTGCGGCGGTTCGTATCCGCACCCGAACCGGAGCTGCCGTTCGCGCTGCGCCAACCCAAGCCGCGCGGTGAGGGCTGCGAGATGTGCGGAGCCGACATCACCGACGAGCACTCCCACGTCGTGAATGTCGACTCCCGCAGCCTGCTGTGCGCCTGCCGGCCCTGCTACCTGCTGTTCACCCAGGAGGGCGCCGGCCGCGGCAACTACCGGGCGGTGCCCGACCGCTATCTCACCGACCCGGACTCAGACATCAGCGAGGGCCAGTGGGAGTCGCTGCAGGTCCCCGTCGCGATGGCCTACTTCTTCTACAACTCCGCGCAGGACCGCATCATCGCGCAGTACCCGAGCCCGGCCGGCGCCACCGAGTCGCTGCTCGACCTGTCCGCCTGGGAAACGATCGCCGCGGAGAACCCGCTCGCCGCGGCACTGACACCCGACGTCGAAGCCCTCATCGTCCGGCGCTCGCAGCAGGGCAACGAGACCTATCTGGTCCCCATCGACACCTGCTACGAGCTGGTCGGGCGGGTGCGGATGCACTGGACCGGATTCGACGGCGGTTCGGAGGCCCGGCAGGACATCGACGAGTTCTTCGACGCCGTTCGCGACCGCAGCCGCCCGCTCGAGCACCGCGGCGGACCCGGCGATGGCTGAGCTGGTCTTCGACTGCGTCGACGCACGGTCCGATCGCTACGCCGCCGGCCCGACGCTCAATTTCCGCCTGCGCATCGCCGAGACGAGCGGCGATCGGATCCATGCGATCGCGTTGCGCTGCCAGCTGCGGATCGAGCCCCAGAAGCGCCGTTATTCGTCCTCGGAGGCCGATCACCTCGGCGACCTCTTCGGTGACCAGTCACGCTGGGCGACGACGCTGAAACCGCTGCAGTTCGCGTACGTGTCGGTCATGGTCCCAAGCTTCACGGGCAGTACGGAGATTGACCTACCCGTGCCGTGCACGTACGACCTGGAGATCGCGTCCACCAGCTATTTCCACGCGCTGTCCGATGGCGAGATCCCGCTGCTACTGCTGTTCAGCGGCACGATGTTCACCAAGGGCGAGACCGGTTTCACGGTCGGGCAGGTGCCGTGGCACAAGGAGACGAACTACCGGCTGCCGGTCGCCGAATGGCGCGCGATGATGGACGGATTCTTCCCCAACAGCGGCTGGCTGCGCCTGCACCGGGAGACACTCGAGGCGCTGGGGGCCTTCAAGAACGCGCGCGCCCTGCCGACCTTCGAGCAGACGATCACCGCACTTCTAGACGAGGCGGCCGCGTCGACGGACCACCCGGCATGAACGAGGAGGCGCCGGGAAGCCCGACGGGACCGGCCGGCGCCGTGGGCGCCGCGAGCCCGTTCGATGCCGCCCGCTCCGTGGCCGACGCCGTGCTCTACGAGGGCTACGTGCTGTATCCGTACCGTGCGTCGTCGCGGAAGAACCAGTCCCGTTGGCAGTTCGGCGTACTGATGCCGCCGTCCTACGTCGAGGCGGACGCATCCGAGCGGTCCGCGTGCCAGACCGAGATCGTGTTCGAGCCCAGGGCGGGGTCGGTGCTGCGGGTGCAGTTACGCTTCCTGCATGTCGCACACCGCACGGGCGGCGACCTGCCGGAGTGGGATGAGACGGTGGAGCGCGAGCTGGAATTCACGGTTCCGGTCGGGCCACTTCGAGACGCTATGCACGTGCATTCGTTCTCATTCCAGGGCACGACCACGGTGGACGGCAAGGGTGTGCGGCGCCAGACCCGCGACGTCGATGGTGTCATCACCGTTGCCGTGACCGAGGTGCCCGGGCCGTTCGGCGCGCTGCGGCTGACGAGCCGGGTGGAGAACCGTACCGCCGTCGAGCCGGCCGGCCCCGCCGGCCCCGCCGGGCCGGCAGCTGCGGCAGAGCCGGCGGCGGCGGCAGAGCCGGGACAGCGCGAACAGCCAGCCGATCGCGACACCGCCCTGCGCCACGCCCTCGTCGCCGCCCACAGCATGTACGCCCTGGATGCGGGCAGCTTCCTGTCGATGACCGACCCGCCGGAGTGGGCGAGACCCGCCGTCGAGGCGTGCGACAATGTCGGCACCTGGCCGGTACTGGCCGGATCCGATTCCGTCGTGCTCTGCTCGCCGATCATCCTGGGCGATCACCCCGAGATCGCGCCGGAGAGCCCAGGCGACCTCTACGACGCGACCGAGATCGACGAGATCCTGACGCTGCGCACGATGGCACTGACCGACGCCGAGAAGATCGAGGCGCGAGCGACCGACCCGCGCTCGGCAGCCGTCATCGACCACGTCGACGCGCTGCCGCAGGAGCACCTGGACCGGCTGCACGGGGCGCTGCGCTACCTGCGCCAGGTCACCGGCGACGAGGGACCGCAGACCATCAAGACGCCCACGGCTGGCTCTCCCGCCGGGCTCACGATGCCAGGCGGCGAGCCGGCCGCCGTGATGACGCCAGGCACACCGTGGTGGGATCCCGGCGCCGACGGCTCGGTGTCGCCGGACTCCGACGCGATCGTCATCGACGGCGTGCGCGTCTCGCGCGGCAGCCGGGTGCGGCTGCGCCCGGGCGCCCGGCGTACCGACGCCCAGGACCTGTTCCTCAGCGGGCGCACCGCCACCGTCGAGGCGGTCTTCTTCGACGTCGACGGCGAGCAACATCTGGGCGTGACACCCGACGACGACGCAGAGCTGGCCGAGATCCAGCGGTGGCACGGGCGCTTCCTCTATTTCGCGCCGTACGAGGTCGAACCGATCCCCGAGCAGAGGCCGGCGCGCCCGTGAGGAAGGTGCTGGTGGCGGGTGTCGGCAACATCTTCCTCGGCGACGACGCGTTCGGTGTCGAGGTTGCCGCTCGAATGGCGGGCACCCCCCTGCCGGAGGGTGTCGAGCTGGTCGACTTCGGCATCCGCGGCGTGCACCTGGCCTATCAGCTGCTCGACGGCTACGACGTGCTGGTGCTCATCGATGCCGCGCCCCGCGGGCAGCCGCCGGGCACCGTCTCGTTGCTCGAGGTCGACCAGAGCGAGATCGAGGACGCGGCCGCTGCGATCCAAGGCGGCGAGTCCCCCCTGGTCGACGCCCACGGCCTGGAACCGGGCGCGATCCTGAAGATGCTCGGGTCGCTCGGCGGGCGGGTGTCCAGGGTGCTGGTCGTTGCGTGCGAGCCCGAATCCGTGGCGGAGGGGCTCGGCCTCAGCGACCCGGTCACGGCCGCGATACCGCGGGCGATCGCATTGGTGGAGAAGGTCATGCACACCGAGTATCCGACGAAGGAGGTGTCGAAATGATCGTGCGGATCCTGGCGGTTGCGCTCTTGGCCGCCGCCGCCGTGGCCGCGTCGGTGTCCTACCCGGACGCCAAGCGGTACGCAGAGATACGGAGCATGTGAGGCCCTGTCAGCCCGGCCGGATTGCGCGTAGCGTGCGTGGGATCGAGCGTGCGCGTATGAGGCTGGGGGTCGCGGCAGGTGGGCGTCGAACCGACGGTGGTGGGCCAGCGGCGGGGCGCTGAGTCACGGGCCCGGCAGCGGATCGCCGTCCGTGGTGTCGTGCAGGGTGTCGGATTCCGCCCGTTCGTCTATGCCCTCGCTCGCGAGCTCGCGCTGAGTGGCCTGGTCGGCAACACCGACGACGGCGTGCTGATCGAGGTGGAGGGCCGGCCCGGCGCGCTCGGGCAGTTCGCGGCTCGGCTGGCCGGCGAGGCGCCACCGCTCGCGCAGGTCGACGACGTCACGGTCGAGACCGTCGCCTGCCGAGGGGGCACCGACTTCGTCATCCAGGACTCGCGCGGCGGGCCGGGACGGACGCTCGTCTCGCCGGATGTCGCGACCTGCGCCGCGTGTCTCGCCGAGATGGCCGACTCGGCCGACCGCCGCTATCGCCACCCGTTCATCAGCTGTACGAACTGCGGGCCGCGCTTCACGATCATCGTCGACCTGCCGTATGACCGGCCAGCCACGACGATGGCCGGGCTCCCCCTGTGCGCCGACTGCGCCACCGAATACGCCGATCCCGCCGACCGCCGGTTTCACGCCCAGACCGTCGCCTGCCCGGCGTGCGGGCCGACGGTGACCCTGCGGTGCCCGGGAGCGCCTGATCTCGCCGGCGACGCCGCCGTCACCGAGGCGCGCCGGCTGATCTGCTCGGGCGGTGTCCTCGCCGTGAAGGGCCTCGGCGGCTACCACCTCGCCTGCGACGCGACCGACGAGGCGGCCGTCGGCGCCCTGCGCCAACGCAAGGACCGCGGCGACAAGCCGTTCGCCGTCATGGTTGCCGACCTCGCGACCGCAGCGCTTGTCGCCGCCATCTCGCCGGCCGAGCGCGACCTGCTCGCCGACCCGCGGCGCCCGGTCGTCCTGCTGGCCAAGCGGTCCGGCTCGTCCGTGCCGCTCGCCGGGTCGGTGGCGCCGGACAGCCCCGATATCGGCGTGCTGCTCGCCTATACCCCGCTGCACCACCTGCTCTTCGGGTTGCCCGGCGACCCACCCGGGCCGCGGGCCCTGGTCATGACCAGCGGCAACGTCGCGGGCGAGCCGATCGTCACCGACGACGCGCAGGCGCAGGCGCGGCTTGGGTGCCTCGCCGACGCGTGGCTCGCGCACGACCGACCGATCCAGGTGCCGTGCGACGATTCGGTGATCCGGGTCGCCGCCGGTGCGCAGTTGCCGGTTCGCCGCTCCCGCGGTTACGCGCCCCTCCCCGTCGCGCTGCCGGTGCAGGTGCGGTCCGCCCTGGCCGTCGGCGGTGACCTCAAGAACACGTTCAGCCTTGCCGAGGGTGGCTACGCGTGGATGTCGGCACACGTCGGCGACATGGACGACCTGCAGACGCGGCGCGCCTTCGAGGCGGCCACGGCGCAGCTCCAGTCGATCACCGGCGTGCGTCCCGAGGTGCTCGTGGCCGACCGGCACCCGGCGTACCGGAGCGCGGCGTGGGCGAGGCGCAATCCCGGCGGGCTGCCGGTGCGAACGGTGCAGCACCACCACGCCCACATTGCTTCGGCGATGGCCGAGAACGGCCACGACGGTGCGGCGCGGGTGATCGGGTTCGCCTTCGACGGCACCGGCTACGGCGACGACGGCGCGGTCTGGGGCGGCGAGGTCCTGCTCGCCGACTACGACGGCTACGAGCGGGCGGCCCAGCTGCGTTACGTCTCGCTGCCCGGCGGCGACGCCGGGGTGCGCAACCCGTGCCGGATGGCGCTCTCGCACCTGCACGGCGCCGGTGTGCCGTGGGATCCCGCGCTTCCGTGCGTCGCGGCGTGTACTCCGGCCGAACGCTCGGTGCTCGCCCGGCAGCTGCAGACCGGCCTGCGCTGCACCCCGACGTCGAGCATGGGACGGCTCTTCGACGCGGTGTCATCCCTCGCCGGCGTGTGCCATCGCGTCGCCTACGAAGCCGAGGCGGCGATGCGCTTCGAGGGGCTGGCACGTACCGCGATCGAGGGCTGCGACCGGCCCTACGCCTTCGGGTTGAGCACCGACGCGGGCGGCTGGCCGCTGACGGCCGACCCGGGACCGGTGATCGCCGCCGCCGCCCGCGACGTGCTCGCCGGGGTGCCGGCCGAGATCGTCGCCGCCCGCTTCCACCTCGGCGTCGTCGCACTGGTGGGCGACCTGGCCCGATCGCTGCGGGCCCGCACCGGCCTGGACACGGTCGCCCTGTCCGGCGGCGTGTTCCTCAACGTCCTGCTCACGACGCTCGCCGCCGACCGGCTGCGCGACGACGGCTTCGCCGTGTTGCGCCATCGGGTCGTACCGCCGAGTGACGCCGGCCTCGCTCTCGGGCAGATCGTCGTCGCCGCCCGGCGGCAGCCAGCAGGCTCGCCCACCGACAGCACCCCCGAGGACAGCGCGAATCCGTCGACCGACAGAAGGAGAACGCCATGTGCCTAGCGGTACCCGGCAAGGTCCTGAGCATCTGGGACAAGGACGCGACCCGGATGGCGAGCGTCGACTTCGGCGGGATGGTCAAGGAGGTCTGCCTGGAATTCGTCCCTGACATCGAGGTCGGCGAATACACCATCGTGCACGTGGGCTTCGCGCTCCAACGCCTGGACGAGAAGTCCGCGCTGGAGACGCTCGAACTGTTCAAGACATTGGGCGAGCTGGATATGGAATTCGGCGACGCGTGGGAGCGCGCCGCCGCCGAGTCAGGACAGGAGGCCACCTCGTGAAGTACCTCGACGAGTTCAACGACCCAGAGCTGGCAACCCGCCTGCTCGACGATATCCACGCGACCGTCACCAGGCCGTGGGCGCTGATGGAGGTGTGTGGCGGGCAGACCCACTCGATCATCCGGCACGGCATCGACCAGCTCATCCCCGAGCAGGTGGAGATGATCCACGGTCCGGGCTGCCCGGTCTGCGTGACACCGCTGGAGCTGATCGACAAGGCGCTGGAGATCGCGGCCCGCCCCGATGTCATCTTCTGCTCCTTCGGCGACATGCTGCGCGTTCCGGGCAGCGGACGCGACCTGTTCCAGATCAAGAGCCAGGGCGGTGACATCCGCGTCGTGTACTCCCCCCTGGACGCGTTGAAGATCGCCCAGGACAACCCCGAGCGGGAGGTCGTCTTCTTCGGCATCGGGTTCGAGACCACCGCGCCGCCGAATGCGATGACCGTCTACCAGGCCGCGCGGCTGGGCGTGCGCAATTTCAGCATGCTGGTCTCGCATGTCCGGGTGCCACCGGCGATCGAGGCGATCATGTCCTCACCGACCTGCCGGGTGCAGGCGTTCCTTGCCGCCGGGCACGTCTGCAGCGTAATGGGCACCGAGGAGTATCCGCCGCTGGTGCGACGATTCCAGGTCCCGATGGTCGTCACCGGATTCGAACCGCTGGACATTCTCGAGGGCATCCGCCGTGCGGTCCACCAGCTCGAGGCGGGCGAGGCATATCTGGACAACGCCTACGGCCGAGCCGTTCCGCCAGAGGGCAACCTGGCGGCGCGCAAGCTGCTCGCCGACGTCTTCGAGGTGACCGACCGGGGCTGGCGGGGCATCGGGATGATCCCGGACAGCGGGTGGCGGCTGGCGCCGAAATACCGCGAGTTCGACGCCGAACACCGCTTCTCCGTCACCGACATCAAGACGGAGGAATCATCCGTGTGCCGCAGCGGTGAGGTGCTGCAGGGTTTCATCAAGCCGCACGAGTGCTCGGCATTCGGCACCCTGTGCACGCCGCGCAACCCGCTGGGCGCGACCATGGTGTCCAGCGAGGGCGCCTGCGCCGCGTACTACCTGTACCGGCGGCTGGAGACCCCGGTCTCCCAGGCGCGCACGCCGGCGGCCGCGCGTGGCTGACACGATGCAGCCGGCCGCACCGGATTTCGACAGCTGGACCTGCCCGGTCCCGCTGAGGGACAGCCCGACGGTGCTGATGGGGCACGGCGGCGGCGGTCAGCTGTCCGCCGAACTCATCGACCACCTGTTCGTGCCCGCGTTCGGGAATCAGCCCGGCGCGGGCAACGGCGACTCGGCGGTCTTCGAGCTCGGTGGCGTCCGGATCGCCTTCTCCACCGACACATTCGTCGTCCAGCCGCTGTTCTTCCCCGGCGGCTCGATCGGTGACCTGGCGGTCAATGGCACGGTCAACGACCTCGCGATGAGCGGCGCCGTGCCGAGCCACCTGTCGTGCGGCTTCGTGTTGGAGGAGGGCACGGACCTGTCGGTGATCGGCCGGATCGCCGCCGACATGGGCGCTGCGGCCACCGCCGCGGAGGTGGCCATCGTAACCGGGGATACGAAGGTCGTCGACGCCGGGCACGGTGATCAGGTCTACGTGAATACCGCCGGCGTGGGTCTGGTCCCCGCCGGCGTGGACATCCGCCCACCCCGCGCCGAGACCGGCGATGTCGTGATCGTCAGCGGTCCGATCGGGGTCCACGGCATCGCCATCATGAGCGTGCGCGAGGGCCTGCAGTTCGGCTCCGAGATCGTCACCGACAGCGCGGCGCTGCACCCGCTGGTCGC
>JBPCOR010000114.1:0-2691 GCA_051000035.1 Mycobacteriales bacterium
GGCGTCGACCCGGCCAGGCTGCTGCTCACCAACGGCGGCAGCGAGGCGATCGCGCTTGCCGCCCGGGTGCTCGGCGGCACCGTCGCCGCCGAACCGGAATTCGCGTTGCACCCCCGCCGCGACCGCGGCCCTCGATGGCGCAGCAACCCCAACAACCCGACCGGCCGGCTGGCCGACGCCGGCGAGCACTGCGACGTGTGGGACGAGGCCTTCTATCCCCTCGCCACCGGCCGCTGGACCCGCGGTGACGAGGGCGCGGTGGTCGTCGGATCGCTGACCAAGATCTTCGGCTGCCCGGGGCTCCGGCTGGGCTACCTGCTCGCCGATGATGTCGGCCGCTTCGCCGGCGGCCAGCCCGGCTGGCCCGTCAACGCGCTTGCCCTCGCCGTCCTGCCAGGACTCCTCGACGCCGCGGACATCGCCGGCTGGTCGGCCGCGATCGCGTTACGACGCGAGTGCCTCGCCGGCCTGCTGCGGGGCCACGGATTCGACCCGGACGCCTCCGACGCCCCGTGGCTGATCGTGACGGCGCCCGGCTTGCGCGAGCGACTCGCGCCGTTCGGTGTCGTCGTGCGTGACTGCACCAGCTTCGGCCTGGCCGGACGGGTGCGGATCGCGGTGCCCGACGAGCGGGGATTCGAGCGGCTCGATGAGGCGCTGGCGTGCGCGGGGCGCTGATGGTCTGCGGTACGACGAGCGACGCCGGGAAGAGCACCGTCGTTGCCGGGCTGTGCCGGGCCCTGCACCGTCGGGGCGTGCGGGTCGCGCCCTTCAAGGCGCAGAACATGTCGCTGAATTCCTACGTCACGGCCAGCGGGCACGAGATCGGCCGCGCTCAGGCGATGCAGGCCGCCGCGGCCGGCGTCGAACCCGAGGTGGCGATGAACCCCGTGCTGCTGAAGCCGAGCAGCGAGACCGGCGCACAGGTGATCGTCCTCGGCCGGCCGGTTGGTGACCTGTCCGCGGCGGCATACCACGACCACAAGCCCGACCTGTTCGGCACCGTCCTGGGCGCGCTCACCGACCTGCGCGACCGGTACGACGTCGTCCTGCTCGAGGGCGCCGGCAGCCCCGCCGAGATCAACCTGCTCGACCGCGACATCGTCAACCTGCCGATCGCCGTCGCCGCCCGCGTCCGGGCGATTGTCGTCGGAGACATCGACCGCGGCGGGGTCTTCGCCGCCCTGCACGGCACGGTCGCGTTGCTGCCGGCAGAGCAGCGCGCCTGCGTCGGCGGGTTCGTCATCAACAAGCTGCGCGGCGACCCCGGGCTCCTCCTCGACGGCACCGGAATGCTGCAGCGCGCCACCGGTGTGCCCACGCTCGGCGTCCTGCCGTACCTCACGGACGTGGCGCTGGACGCCGAGGACTCACTGTGCGGTGCTCCGCCCCGCCCGGCCACGCTGACGCCGACGGTGCTCGATGTCGCCGCGATCCGCTGGCCGCGACTGTCCAACCCGACGGACCTCGACCCGCTCGCGATCGAGCCGGGCGTCGGCGTGCGCTGGGTGGATCATGCCGCGGCGCTCGGACGCCCCGACCTGGTCGTGCTGCCGGGGACCAAGGCCACGGTCGCCGACCTCAAGTGGCTGCGTGCCAGCGGTTTGGATGTCGCGATCGGCCGTACCCACGCGATCGTCCTCGGCATCTGCGGCGGCTACCAGGCACTCGGGAGCACGATCAGCGACCCCGACGGCGTGGAGACGGCTGCGGGCACGCGGGTCTCGGGTCTCGGCTGGATCGACGTAAACACCACGTTCGGCGCCGAGAAGACGCTGCGACGGCGGCGCGGGACGGCGTACGAGGAGCCGGTCGCGGGCTACGAAATCCACCACGGCCGCACGGTGCGGGCTCCGGGAACCCGGCCGTGGCTCCTTCTCGACGGCGACGACGAGGGCGCTCGGGCATCGGGCCGCCGTACCGTGCTCGGCACCAATCTGCACGGCCTGTGCGAGGGTGACGGTTTCCGCCGAGCGCTGCTGCTCGAGGTGGCCCGTCAGCGTGGCGTGCGGTTCACGCCGGCGGCGACGTCATTCACGGCCGCGCGGGAGGCCCAACTCGACCGGCTGGGGGATCTGGTCGAGATGCATCTCGATCTCGGCGCCATCGATCGGCTCATCGAGGCGGCCCGGTGACGGGAACCGGCCGCAGTGGGGAGTTCCAGTGACTACGACGATCCTGTTCGACATCGGCGGCACCCTCGTGCACGCCGACCCGCCCGCGACGCCGCTCGGCGAGCTCGTCGCCCGGCCGGTCGACGTTGCGGTCCGGTCGCTGCGTGCTCTCGCCACCCGATACCGGCTCGGCGCCGTGACCGACACGGCAGTCATGACGAGCGCGCAGGTCCGGGCCGCGCTCGGGGACACCGGCCTCGCGGAGCTGCTCGAGGTCATCGTCACCTCCGCCGACGTCGGGGCGGCCAAACCCGATCCCCGCGGCATCCTGGCCGCGCTCGCGGCGCTGTCCACCGGGCCCGGCGAGACGCTGTTCGTCGGCGATGCGGACGCCGACGCCGGAGCCGCGCGGGCCGCCGGCGTCCGGTTCGCGCCCACCGGTCCGCAGCACGATCCGGGTCTCGCCGTGCGTGCCGCCATCGCCGCCGAGGCCGGCACGTACGCCGCGGCAGCAGCGCTCGTCGGCCCAGTCGACGAGGATGCCGCCGGCGGCGCTCGGGCGCACCACGACCGGCTG
>JBPCOR010000147.1:0-3038 GCA_051000035.1 Mycobacteriales bacterium
TGAAGAAGACGAGCCCGCGCTCGTCGTACGCCTTCAGCAGGACCGTGCGCGCGCTCGGCTCACCGGTCGGGTCGACCGTCGCCACGACCATGGCGTTCGGCTCGGGGAAGTCGAGCCGGGACGCGGCATCGTCGAGCCAGCAGCCGAACTGCTCGTGCCACGTCGGCGCGAGGTCGGCCTGCACCAACGGCGGACCGCCGCCCGCCCGGGGCAACGCTGCGGGATCGATCAACCCGAGACCCTCCATGGCAGCCGGCTGGGCACGGATCGTCGCACACCCCTCCCGCCCTCCGGGCGGGCGCCCCGTCGCCACTGCGGCCACCGTCGAGTACCGTCCAGTAACAACGAACCTGACCCCGGTCGGCAGGCCCGCGGCGACGCCCGGGCCCCCACGACGCCGCATCGCGCCCCGCACCCGCCGCCGCCCCGCAGCGGCGTCACCGACGAATGATCGGAGCTACCCCCATGGCTGACTTCTCCCCCGGCCTCGAAGGCGTCGTGGCCTTCGAGACCGAGATCGCCGAGCCGGACAGGGACGGCGGATCGCTGCGCTATCGGGGCGTCGACATCGAGGACCTCGTCGGTCACGTCACGTTCGGCAACGTGTGGGCCCTGCTCGTCGACGCCCGCTTCGGCGACGGCCTGCCGCCGGCCGAGCCGTTCCCGCTGCCGGTGCACACCGGCGACGTCCGTGTCGACGTGCAGGCGGCGCTGGCGATGGTCTCGCCACACTGGGGCTTCAAGCCGCTGCTAGACATCTCCGACGACGAGGCCCGCAACAACCTGGCCCGTGCATCGGTGATGGCCCTGTCCTACGTCGCCCAGTCCGCCCGCGGGATCAGCGTCCCCGCCGTACCGGAGTCGCGGATCAATGAGTCCTCGACCATCGTCGAGCGGTTCATGACCCGCTGGCGCGGCGAGCCGGACCCCCGGCACGTCGCTGCCGTCGACGCCTACTGGGTGTCCGCCGCCGAGCACGGCATGAACGCCTCCACCTTCACCGCCCGGGTGGTCGCCTCGACCGGCGCCGACGTCGCGGCCGCACTGTCCGGCGCGATCGGCGCGATGTCCGGCCCACTGCACGGCGGCGCGCCGGCGCGCGTGCTCCCGATGATCGAGGAGGTGGAGAGGACCGGCGACGCGGACAAGGTCGTCAGCACGGTGCTCGACCGGCACGACCGGCTGATGGGCTTCGGTCACCGCGTCTACCGCGCCGAGGATCCGCGGGCGCGGGTGCTGCGGGCGACCGCGAAGGAGCTCGAGGCGCCGCGTTACGAAGCCGCCGACGCGCTGGAGCAGGCCGCGCTCAGGCAACTGCGGGAGCGCCGGCCGGATCGGCCGATCGAGACCAACGTGGAGTTCTGGGCCGCGGTGATCCTCGACTACGCCGACGTACCGACGCCGATGATGCCGGCCATGTTCACCTGCGCCCGCACCGCCGGCTGGAGCGCACACATCCTGGAGCAGAAGCGGCTCGGCAAGCTGGTGCGACCGGCCGCGAAGTACGTCGGTCCAGATACCCGCAGCGCCTCCGACGTCGACGGCTACGACGACATCACCGTCAAGAAGAGCGTGACCGCCTGACCCCTCACCCGCCCGGAAAGGAACGGCGTGCCCGACCCAGACGTACGCATCCCCGCAAACCTGCTGCCGGCCGACGGACGCTTCGGCTGTGGCCCCTCGAAGGTCCGCCCGGAGGCGCTCGCCGGCCTGGCCGCGACCGGAACGTCCGTCCTGGGGACCTCGCATCGCCAACCGCCGGTGCAGGACCTGGTCGGCCGGATCCGGTCCAGCCTGCGCGATCTCTTCGGGCTGCCGCCGGGATACGAGATCGTACTCGGCCAGGGTGGTGCGACCGCGTTTTGGGACGCCGCCGCGTTCGGGCTCGTCCGCGAGCGCTCGCAGCACCTGTCCTTCGGTGAGTTCTCGGCGAAATTCGCGTCGGTCACGAGGGGCGCGCCGTTCCTGCGCGACCCCTCGGTGATCACCGCCGAGCCGGGCGCCCTCGCCGCGCCCGAGGCCGAGGCCGGCATCGACGCCTACTGCTGGCCGCACAACGAGACCTCGACGGGCGTCATGGCCCCGGTACGCCGGGTCGACGGTGCGGCGGGCGACGCGCTGGTGCTCATCGACGCGACCTCCGGCGCGGGGGGCCTGCCGATGACGCCGTCGGAGGTCGACGTCTACTACTTCGCCCCGCAGAAATGCTTCGCCGGCGACGGTGGGCTCTGGCTCGCGGCGTTCTCCCCCACCGCGCTGGAGCGGGTGCGGCAGATTGCCACGACCGACCGGTGGATCCCGCCGTTCCTGGACCTCGCCACCGCCGTCGACAACTCGGTCAAGAACCAGACCTACAACACGCCGGCGGTGGCCACGCTGTGGCTGCTCGCCGACCAGCTGGACTGGCTGCTGAGCCGGGGCGGCCTGGACTGGGCGGTCGGCCGCACCGCGGAGTCAAGCTCCTGCCTCTACACCTGGGCGGAGAAGTCGGCGTACGCCGAGCCGTTCGTCGCCGAGCCCGCGCAGCGCTCCCAGGTGGTCGGCACGATCGACTTCGCGGACTCCGTCGACGCGGCTGCGGTGGCGAAGACGCTGCGCGCCAACGGCGTCGTGGACACCGAGCCGTACCGCAAGCTCGGTCGCAACCAGCTTCGGATCAGCATGTTCCCGGCTGTCGAGCCCTCGGACATCGATGCGCTCACTTGCTGCATCGATTGGGTGATCGAGCAGCTGTCCTGACGGCCGGGCGTCGCCAGCCGCGTCACCCGCCGCGCACCGTGCACCGTGCACCGTCCGCCGCGCACCGTGCCGAGAGTGCAGATAGCGCCCGTGCCGGGTGCTGAAACCGTGCGTCATCTGCGCTCTCGGCCGACCGGCCGGTCAGGACGGGTCGCCGCCGGCGCCGCGACGGCGTGCACCCGGTGCCCGACCAGCGCGCCGGGTGCCAGGCGGGCGCGCCCTGCCGTAGGGTTCGCAGCAGGCAAAACACGCCGCACCAGGGGCGACAACCCGCCCGTGACGAGCGAGCGGACCCGGCT
>JBPCOR010000188.1:0-7996 GCA_051000035.1 Mycobacteriales bacterium
CCTGGCCGCGGCCGACGAGCAAAGGGTGCAGGGACCGTTGGGTGAGCACGGACGTTTCCTCGAGCGCCATGCCGCGGCGCTGCGCGGCGGACACCGGCTGCGCTCCACCGACACCGCGACCTCGATCCGCCACGACGCGGCCGGCTCGACCGTCGTGACCGACGGGGCCTTCGCCGAGACGAAGGAGGCGGTGAGCGGCTACTACCTGATCGAAGCGGAGGATCTGGACGAGGCGATCGCGGTCGCCGAGCAGGTCCCGGCACCGTTCGGCGGGGTCGAGGTACGCCCGATCTGGCCGACGTCCGACCGGGGCTGATGCGGACATGCCCGCCGATCCTCTCGTGGTGGCAGCCGTCGCTGACGCGCACCGGCGCGAGTGGGGTTTCGTGCTCGCTGCGAGCGTGCGGGTCACCCGCGATCTGGACATGGCCGAGGAATGCGTTCAGGACGCCTACGCCCAGGCCCTTTCGACCTGGCGGCCGGACGAGATCCCAGCCAAGCCCGGGGCCTGGCTGACCACGGTCGCGCGGCGCCGCGCGTTGAACCTGCTGCGCCGCGACGCCGCCCTGCACGGCAAGCTGCCGCAGCTGTTCGACGACTCGTCCCAGCCGCATTCAGAACCAGGCTGCGGCAGCGCGGACGGGATTCCCGACGATCGGCTTCGGCTGATCTTCACCTGCTGCCACCCGTCGCTCAGTGTCGAGGCGCAGATAGCGCTCACCCTGCGGCTGCTGTGTGGGCTGAGCACCCCGGAGGTGGCCCGCGCGTTCCTGGTCAGCGAGACGACGATGGCGGCCCGGATCACCCGCGCGAAGAAGAAGATCAGCCAGGCACGCATCCCCTACCGGGTACCGCCGGTGAGCGAACTTCCGGCCCGCATTCACGCCGTCCTCGACGTTGTCCATCTGCTGTTCAGCACCGGGCACACCGCCCCGGTTGGCGCCGATCTGGTCCGGCGCGATCTGCTTGAACGGGCCCTGGACCTGGCCCGGATGCTGCGCGCGCTACTGCCGCGGGATCCGCACGTCGCCGGGCTGCTCGCGCTCATCCTGCTCACCGATGCCCGCCGCGAGGCCCGCATCGCCGCCGATGGCACGATGCGGCTGCTCGCCGAGCAAGACCGGACCGCCTGGGACCGCGACGCGATCGCCGAGGGTGTCGCCCTCGTCCGCGAAGCCTTGCGCACCCGCCCACCCGGCCGATACCCACTGATGGCCGCCATCGCGGCCGTGCACGACGACGCGCCACATTTCACTGACACGGACTGGACCGAGATCCTCGGACTCTACGACTTGCTCGTACAGCTATGGCCCTCACCGGTAGTCGCACTCAACCGCGCCGTCGCCGTCGGCCACGCCCGCGGACCGGACGCCGGGCTGGCCGCCCTCGACACCCTCGCCGCAGAACCCCAGCTCGCCATGTACGGCTACCTCGCGGCATCCCGCGCCGAGTTCCTGCGCCGACTCGACCGCCCCCACGACGCCCGGGTGGCCTATCACGAAGCGCTACTGCTCACCGAGAACAGCATCGGACGCGACTTCCTCACCACCCAGCTCGACCAACTCGATTCCTGACGCCAGGTCCAATCTCGGCCGCATGGTGCCGTACAAGAACCTCAGCCGGCGGGGTCACGGCCACTTGGTCTCCGAGGCGTCCGGACGACCGCCGCCGTCGCAGAGTCGGCCGTGACGTACCGTCCGTCTCCCACCGCCGGCGTCGCGCTCGGGGATCGGTGAGCCCGGGCCATTCGAACTCCCCCAATGCGTCTGCATCGGTGCAGAGGCGGCCGGCGTGCTGAAGTGACCGGCGACCGCGAGTGCGATGAGGACGTTGTCCCAGCGGAGGGGCGTCGTTGTCGGTGGGGCACCGTACGGTGGTTGTCGTGAGAGCCGTCACCGACATCGTCCCCACGACCGGCCGCTTCGAGGTCGTCAGCGACTTCGTGCCCTCCGGCGACCAGCCGACCGCGATCGACGACCTCGAACGCCGGGTCCGGGCACAGGAGCGCAACATCGTCCTGCTCGGCGCCACCGGCACCGGCAAGTCCGCCACCGCGGCCTGGCTGGTCGAGCGACTGCAGCGCCCCACGCTGGTCATGGCGCCCAACAAGACCCTGGCCGCGCAGCTCGCCAACGAGTTCCGGGAGTTGCTGCCGCACAATGCTGTCGAGTATTTCGTGTCCTACTACGACTACTACCAGCCCGAGGCCTACGTCCCGCAGACCGACACCTACATCGAGAAGGACTCCTCGGTCAACGACGAGGTGGAGCGGCTGCGGCACTCCGCCACCAACTCGCTGCTGACCCGCCGCGACGTGCTCGTCGTCGCCACCGTCTCCTGCATCTACGGCCTCGGCACTCCGCAGGAGTACGTCGACCGCGCCGTGCGGCTGCGGACCGGGCAGCAGGTCGAGCGTGACCAGCTGCTGCGCGCGCTGGTCGAGGAGCAGTACACCCGCAACGACCTGTCCTTCACCCGCGGCACGTTCCGGGTGCGCGGCGACACCGTCGAGGTCTTCCCCGTCTACGAGGAGCTCGCCGTTCGCATCGAGATGTTCGGCGACGAGGTCGAGCGGCTGTACTTCCTGCACCCGCTCACCGGTGAGGTGGTGCGCGAGACCGAGGAGATCTTCATCTTCCCCGCGAGCCACTATGTCGCCGGCCCGGAGCGGATGGAGCGCGCCATCGGCGGCATCGAGGCGGAGCTCGCCCAGCGCCTCGCCGAGCTGGACAAGCAGGGCAAGCTGCTGGAGGCGCAGCGGCTGCGGATGCGGACGACGTATGACATCGAGATGATGCGGCAGGTCGGTTTTTGCTCCGGCATCGAGAACTACTCCCGGCATATCGACGCCCGCGAGCAGGGCACCGCGCCATCCTGCCTGCTCGACTACTTCCCGGAGGACTACCTGCTCGTCATCGACGAGTCGCACGTCACGGTGCCGCAGATCGGCGGCATGTACGAAGGCGACATGTCCCGCAAGCGCACCCTGGTCGAGCACGGCTTCCGGCTGCCGTCCGCGATGGACAACAGGCCGTTGAAGTGGGACGAGTTCGTCCGCCGGATCGGCCAGACCGTCTTCATGTCGGCCACCCCGGGGCCGTATGAGCTGGGCCGGACCAAGGGCGATTTCGTCGAGCAGGTCATCCGCCCCACCGGACTGGTCGACCCGAAGGTTGTCGTGAAACCGACCAAGGGACAGATCGACGACTTGGTGGGCGAGATCCGCGAGCGCGCCGACAAGGCCGAGCGAGTGCTCGTGACCACCCTGACGAAGAAGATGTCCGAGGACCTCACCGACTATCTGCTCGAGCTCGGCATCCGGGTGCGCTACCTGCACTCCGAGGTCGACACCCTGCGCCGGGTCGAGCTGCTGCGCGAGCTGCGCAAGGGCGACTTCGACGTGCTGGTCGGCATCAACCTGCTGCGCGAGGGACTGGACCTGCCCGAGGTTTCGCTGGTGTCGATTCTCGACGCCGACAAGGAGGGCTTCCTGCGCAGCGGCACGTCGCTGATCCAGACCATCGGCCGGGCCGCCCGTAACGTCTCCGGTCAGGTCCACATGTACGCCGACAACATCACGCCATCGATGCGCAAGGCGATCGACGAGACCGACCGGCGCCGCGCCAAGCAGGTCGCCTACAACACCGAGCACGGCGTCGACCCGCAGCCGCTCCGGAAGAAGATCGTCGACATCCTCGACGACATCTACCGCGAGGCCGAGTCCGGGCAGCCGGTCGGCGGTTCGGGCCGGTCGCAGTCGCGGGGCAAGGCCCCGGTGCCGGGCCTGAAATCCAGGTCCGGCGCCGCGTCGGCGGGCCGCGAGGTGGGCGCTCATGCCAAGGACCTCGCCGGCATGCCGCGGGCCGAGCTCGCCGACCTGATCCGGCAGCTGTCCGATCAGATGCTCGCCGCCGCTCGCGAGCTGCAGTTCGAGCTGGCCGCCCGGCTGCGTGACGAGATCGGCGCGCTGAAAAAGGAGCTGCGCGACATGGACACCGCGGGCGTGCGATGACCAGTGAAACGGCGGCGCCGAGCGTCGCAACAGTTCCCGGTATCCCGTTGCCGGCCGGTGACGGGTGGACCTGGGAGGAGCTGCAGGCCATCCCCGACGAGGCCCATCACCATTACGAGCTGATCGAGGGGCAGATCCTGATGTCGCCGGGCCCCAATCTGCGCCACCAGATGTGTGTCTTGAATCTCGCCGTGGCCCTGCGCGCGGCGGCGTCTGCGGATCTGCAGGTCATCATCTCGCCGTTCGACTTCGCGCCCGAGCGGGGGACGGTGCTGCAGCCCGACGTGCTGGTCGTGCGACAGGGCAGCACCGAATGGCAGCGGACGATCGCCCCGCCGGTGCTGGCGATCGAAGTGATCTCGCCGAGCGGGCGGACCACCGACACGGTCACCAAACGCGAGCTGTACGCCCGGTTCGGCGTTGCGCACTACTGGATCGTCGACCCCGCCGAGCCGTCGGTGCTCACGCTGGAGCGCACGGCCGATGGCGCCTACGCCGAGGCGGGCCGCGCGCAGGGCAGCGAGCCGCTGTCCGTCGAGCGGCCGTTCGCGCTGACCGTCGTCCCGTCCGCGCTGGTCGACGACGGCGTCCCCGGCGGGTCCTGACGGCCGGCGGTTGCGCTGGGCTGTTCCAGCCAGCGCGGCTACCCCGAGGCCGGAGTCGCCGGCGCGGGGGCGGCCGCCGGCGCCGGTCGTGCATCCGCGGGACGGAGAATCGGCGTGTCGCGTACCGGTTCCGCATGTTCGACCGGGCAAGGCCGCGGCTGGCACACTGCGCTCATGAGTCCCGCGCAGATCGCGGCGTACTGCCTCGACAAACCGGGCGCGGTGCCCGACGAGCCGTGGGACGGCGACCAGGTCGCCAAGGTCAGCGGCAAGATCTTCGCGTTCCTCGGCAGCACCACGCTGGGGCTGAAATGCGGCCGCGACCGAGATGACGCCGACGAGCTGATCGAGCGATACCCGGCCGAGGTCAGCGTGATGGCATACATCGGCCGGTACGGCTGGAACACGATCCGGACCGACGCTGCGGTACCCGACGAGGACCTGATCGAGCTGATCGACGCGAGTTACGCCGACGTCGTCGCCCGGCTGCCCAGGAGCAAGCGTCCGGGTGCAACCCGATGAGCGCCAGCCGGCACCGGGGCGCCCCCGGGTGGTCCGGATCGTTCCCGACCTGATCAGCGACCAGCCGCTGCTGGTCGCCGATTTCTACGCCGAGGTCTTCGGGCTCGAGCCGGCCATGGACCAGGGCTGGGTCCGCAGCCTGGTGTCGCCGGCGAACCGGCAGGCCGAACTCATCGTGATGGCTGCCGACAGCGTCCAGGCGCCGGTGCCGGTCATCTCGATCGGCGTCGACGACGTCGACCTCGCCCACCGGCGTGCGTGCAGCTGCGGGGCCACGATCGTCTACGACATCCGGGACGAGCCGTGGGGGGTGCGGCGGTTCTTCGTCGCGGACCCGGACGGCCGGGTCGTCAACGTGGTCGGGCATCGGTAGACAGCCCGCCGCCGGGCAACTAACTCCGCGCTACCCTGGTCGGATCGGGCAGCCTGGTCGACATACCGGCGTCGTAGTTTCGCTGCCAGGGATGACGATCCGGCCGGGACGTCAATGCGAGGCCGGGACGTCAATGCGAGGCCGCGACGATCCGCCAGCCCGGCTCGAGGCGTCACCGGATGCGCGTACCGGCCGATTGGCGCGCCCGGCGGGCGCCGGGCACACTGGAGGCCACGGGAGGGGAGTATCCCTTCGCAGCGGAGTCGTCATCACGGTGCGTCGATACGCATCCGGTCCCGCTGGCTCGTCCTCGGGGCGGGAGAGACCCCCGGTTGGCGGCGTAGTGCCGCGCTTCCGGAGGGCTGGACGATGACCGTGCACCCGTACGTCTGGATCATCACCATCGCGGCGCTGCTCGCGGTGCTCGCCTTCGACGTCTTTGTCATCGGCCGGCGACCGCACGAGCCGTCGATGCGCGAGTGCGGCCTCGCGATCGCTGTCTACGTCGGCCTCGCGATCGCCTTCGGGGTAGGGATTCTCGCGATCGCCGGCGGCGTGCACGCGAAGGAATTCTTCGCCGGCTGGATGACCGAATACAGCTTGTCGATCGACAACCTGTTCGTCTTCGTCATCATCATGGCGAGATTCAGCGTGCCGAGGGCCTACCAGCAGACCGCGCTGCTCGTCGGCATCATCCTGGCGCTGGTCCTGCGCGGGCTGTTCATCGCCGTCGGGGCAGCGGCGATCTCGGCGTTCTCGTGGGTGTTCTACATCTTCGGGGGGTTCCTCGTCTACACCGCCGTGCAGCTCGCCCGCCAGGGTGACCACCACGACGACAAGGACAACGCGATGATGCGGTGGGTTACCAGCCGGCTGCCCGCCACCGACGACTTCGACGGCGTACACCTGACGGTGAAGCGCAACGGGCGGCGTCTCGCCACCCCGATGCTGATCGTGATCCTCGCGCTGGGGACCACGGACCTGCTCTTCGCGCTGGATTCGATTCCGGCGATCTACGGGCTGACCAAGCAGCCGTACCTGGTGTTCGCGGCCAACATGTTCGCGCTGATGGGCCTGCGGCAGCTCTATTTCCTGATCGGCGGGCTGCTCGACCGACTGGTGTATCTCAGTCTCGGGCTATCGGTCGTGCTCGGGTTCATCGGCGTCAAGCTGATCGGCGAGGCGCTGGTCGGCAGCGGTGTCAGCTGGGCGCCGCACATCGGCATCGAGGTGTCGCTCGGCGTCATCATCGGCGTCCTCGCGGTCACCGCCATCGCCAGCCTGATCAGGGTCCGCAGGCATCCCGACGCCGTGCAGGACTCGTCCCAGGAGAAACCCGCCCGCGGATAGGGCTGAGCAGGTTGCTACCGGCCGTTCCGGGTGGCGACACGCCGCGTTCACGGGCCTGCGGCAGGGTTCGGAACGGATCGGGTCCCCGAGGTTTGCGGAGGGGCGTGTCATGGCGTGGTTTCGATGGGGTCGGTGCGGGCGATCGCTCGCCGCCCTCGGGGCGGTGTGCTGCTCGGCCGGCCTTGGCGCCTCCTCCGCGTCGGCGACTGCGACTTCGCCCGCGCGGCCACCCATCCGGCATGTATTCGTGATCGCGCTCGAGAACGAGAACTCCGCGAGCACCTTCGGCACCCCGGCGGCCGATCCGTACCTCGCCCGGACCCTGCCGTCGCGCGGGGCGCTTCTCACCAACTACTACGGCACCGGGCACGAGAGCAACGACAACTGCATCTCGCTGGTATCCGGTCAGGCCCGAACGTGGTGAACCAGGCCGACTGCCAGTTCTACGACGACCTGACCGCCCCGCCGGGTCTGCTGCGGGGTCAGCAGCTGGCGAGGGCTGCGTGTATCCCGGCGACGTGCCGACCGTCACCTCGCGGCTGCAGTCCGTGGGGCGGTCGTGGAAGGCCTACCAGCAGGACATGGGCAATGTCCCGGCGCGCGAATCGGCCACCTGCGCCCACCCTTTGCTGAACAGCCGCGACACCACCCAGCAGGCGGTCCCCGGCGACGGCTACGTGACCCGCCACGACCCGTTCGTCTACTTCCACAACGTCATCGATCACGCCTACCTGTACAGCCTCCGGGTCGTGCCCCTGGGTACGCCGAGCGGCCAGATGCCGGCCGGAACCCCGGCCGGGGTGCGCGGACTGGCAGGTGATCTGCGCTCGGTCGCCACCACCCCCGCCCACAGCTTCATCACCGACGTCTGCTCCGACGGTCATGACTATCCGTGCGTCAACCGCAGCGGCCGCGGGTCGGCGTTGGCCGACATCGACGCGTTCCTGGCCAGCTGGACCGCCGGCACCACCTCGCCCGGCGGGTCTATGACCACACCTCGATCCTCGAGGCGATCGAATGGCGGTGGGGACTCCCGCCGCTCACGCCCCGCGACCGGCACGCCCGCAACATCGCCGAGGTGCTCGACTTCAGCGCCCAAGACCTCACCGCGCCGACGTGGAAGGTCCCGCTCGT
>JBPCOR010000246.1:0-6123 GCA_051000035.1 Mycobacteriales bacterium
GCTTCCCGCTGGTCACGATCACGCCGCGCACCGTCATCGACGGGACCAACTATGTCGCGATCAGCTGGACCTTCGGCTACCTGGAATCCCTCGCCGGACTGGTCGGCCTGATCGCGATCGGCGGCCTGCTGCTCTACCTCGCGACCCGGCAACGGACCCGGACGGCGTCCTATGCCATGGCCAAGCGGATGGGCCTGTCCCGCGGGGTGCACCTGCGATCACTCGTGATCGAGCTGGGGCTGCTGCTGGGCGCGTCGTGGATCATCGGCGCGGGCCTGGCCTGGATCGCGGTCCTGTCCATCTACGGTCGGGTCGACATCGACGTCACCAATCCGCCCGGGCCGCTGCTGACGGTGCCGGTGACCGCACTGGCCGGCTCGGCCGCCGGCGTCGCCATCGTCGTCGTCGTCGCGGCGTTCGCGGCCCAACACACGTCGGATCAGGCCGACATCTCGGAGGTGCTCCGCCTTGACGCTTGACCCGTTCCTGGACCAGCCGACCGGCGGACCGGCGTACGGCGAGGCAGCCGCATCCTGTACGTCGGTCTTCAAGACCTACCGAACGGCGGATGAGGAGGTGCAGGCTCTGAAGGGGATCGACAAGGACTTCGCGACCGGGCGCGTCACCGCCATCGTCGGGCCGTCCGGCTCGGGGAAGTCCTCGCTGCTGCGCATTCTCGCCTGCGTCGACCGGCCGACCAACGGCTACGTGCGCATCGGCGGCACCGACGTCTCGGACATGCGGCCGCGACAACGCCGGGCGCTGCGCCGCCGCGCGGTCGGCTACGTGTTTCAGGACCCGATCGACAACCTCATCGACTACCTGTCGGCGGCCGAGCAGATGCGTCTCGCCGCCCGGCTGCGCGGCCACGCACCGGCGCCGGAGGAGATCGAGCGGGTGCTGAGTCTGCTCGGTATCGCCCAACGCACCGACCACCATCCCGCGCAACTGTCCGGCGGCGAGCAGCAGCGGCTCGCGGTGGCCTGCGCGGTGATGGGGAGCCCGGCGATCGTGGTGGCCGATAAGCCGACGGCGAAGCTGGACTCGGCGTCGGCCGACCGCGTCCTGGAGGCGATCCACGACCTGCGCGACGAGGGCGCCGCCTTCATCGTGTCCTCGCACGACCCGCGGGTGATGGATTCCTCGGATCACCTGTTGCGGCTCGAGCACGGAGAGGTCGTGGAGTCATGGTGAGCGAGGCTCGCCCGAGCGAACAGAGGACATGGTGAGCGAGGCCCGAGACGAACCGACCCCGCCGGAGCCGCGGGCCGGCCTGGTGCGGGCGCGGGAGCTGCGCAAGACCTACCGGCGCGGCTCGGAGGAGGTGCACGCGCTCAGCGACGTCTCGCTGCAGCTTTATCCCGGCGAGATCGTCGCGCTCGCCGGACCGTCGGGCTCTGGCAAGTCGACGCTGCTGAATGTCCTGTGTGGCTGGGAAACACCCGACGGCGGCGACCTGGACTATCGCGGTGACCTGGCCGGCACCGCGCCCGTGGACCTGGCGTGGAGCCAGCTGGCGTTGGTGCCGCAGGCGCTCGGGCTGCTCGAGGATCTGACGGTCGAGGAGAACATCCTGATGCCGGCGCGGATCGCCGGCCGGCTCCGCGGCGAGCGCGAGTACGCGCACGGGTTGATGGAGCGGTTCAGGATCGGCCATCTGGGCAGGCGCTATCCGCGGCAGACCTCACTCGGCGAGCAGCAGCGCTGCTGCGTCGCGCGGGCGCTGCTGCTGCGCCCTGCTCTCACCCTCGCGGACGAACCGACAGCTCACCAGGACACGGCGCTCGGCGATGAGGTCTTCGCCGCAGTGCGCGACCTTGCCCGCGCCGGCGGCAGCTTCCTGATCGCCACCCACAACCCGGACACCTGGGGCCACTGCGACCGCGTCCTGTCGATGCACGACGGCGAGTTGCGCGAGGGTGCCCCGGATGTCGTTCACTGACGAGCTGAACGCGGCTTCCACCTCGCCCGGGTCGGGGCGGAGCCGCAGCAGCGCCTCCGGGGGGCTGTTCGGCACCCCACCGTGGCGACGCGCGCCGTGGCTGCTGGCCCGCCAGCCGATTGTGTTTCTTGCCCTCGTCCTCGCCGCGGCGGTCCTTGCCGTAGCCACCTCCTCAGGTCCGCTCTTTCTCGCCTCCGCCGGTACGGCGGCGCTGCACATCAACGCCACCGGCGGCTGCCCGCAGTCCGGCGAACCCGGCCTGGTGCAGGCCGCGGCGAGCCCGAACTACCCGAGATTCGACTCCACCGGATCCACCGCCCGACTGCCACGCGACGACGCGGCCGTCAAGGCGGCGATGATCCGGCGCGGTCTGCCGAGTCCGTACCTGGTGGCCGGATCGACGGTGCCGCTCAACGCGCCGACCGCCGCCCTGCCGGCGGCGGCCAACCTCTTCTACCGCCCGGGTGCGCTGGAGCACGTAGTCAAGCGCGACGGCGGGCCGGGGCGCGGCGTGTGGATTCCCGCTGATGTCGCGGCCAACGCCCGCCTGCGGGTCGGCTCGAACGTGACCACCGCGGCGGGGAAACGGGTGCGGATCGCCGGCGTGTTCGGCGAGATCGGCGGCGTCGGTGTGCACCGCCACATCCCATCGTACTGGTGCACCTGGTATCCGCAGATCGTCGGCGCCGGCGCCATCGGGGCACCCCCGATCTTCCTGGCCACCGACCTGGCCACGTTCACCGAGATAAGCCCGACCGCGCTCGCGTCCTGGTACTCCCCGATCGGGATCGACCGGCTCTCGGTACCCCAGGCGAGGGCCGACGACGCAGCGGTCGCGCTCGCCGCCCGGACCGTGCGCGGCACCGCGCGGGCCACCGAGTCGACCGGCGGATCGAACACCGCCGACCTGACCCGCGACCCCGGACTCGCCACCGTGGTGGGCCGGGCCGAGCTGGTCCATTCGGGGCTGCGCGGGCCCATCGTGCCGGTCGACATCGCCGGCGGTGTCGTCGCCCTGCTGCTGGTCGCCGGCGCGGCGGGATTCTGGGCGGTGCGGCGCAGTCACGAATTGGCGTTGCTCGTCTCCCGCGGCGTCGGGCCGGTGCCGCTGGCGGCCAAGGCCCTGTTGGAGATCGCGCCGGCCGTGCTGCTCGGCAGCCTGATCGGCTGGATCGGCGGCATCGAGGTCGTGCGCACGCTCGGCCCGTCGTCGGTGCTGGAGCCGGGTGCGCCGGGCCGAGCGCTGGTGGTCGTCGGTCTGGGCTGCGCCGCGGCCCTCGTCCTGGTGGGGGCGATCGGCGCGGCGACCGGCCGGGAGGGTGGCTCACACGTGCGCATCGCCCGGATCGCAGCACGCATCCCATGGGAGCTGGCAATCCTGGCGGGCGCGCTGGCGGCGTATGTCGCGGTCCGCGACCACCGGCCGGTCACCGAGATCCGCGGGACCGTGCAGGTCAGCTCGGGTATCCTCGCCTTCCCGCTGCTCGCCCTGGCCGGTGGGGTGCTGCTGCTCTGCCGGCTGTCCGGGCCGCTCCTTGCTCCGCTGCGGCGGCTCAGCCGCCGGGCCGGGACGGCGATCTTCCTCGCCGTACGCCGGATCAGCGGGAGCGCCGCGGTCGCCGTCGGGCTGGCCATCGGGGTCGCGCTGCCCGTCGGGCTGCTGGTCTACGCCGGGGCCCAGACGGCGTCGGTATCGCACAGCGTGACGACGAAGTTCCGCACCTACCTCGGCGCGGACCACGCGCTCGGGACGGTCGCCCCGCCGGGGACGGTGCTGCCGGTCGACGGGCACGGCACGACGGTGTCGGTGATCCCGATCGATGCCCGCCTGCCCGACGGGAAGCAGACCCAGGTCATCGCGGTCCAGCCCGCGACGTTCGCCAGGTTCGCCGCGATCGACCGGCAGCAGGTCGCCGTGACCGGGCGGCTTACCGTGCCGGCCACGGGCGACCCCGTGCCGGCGCTGTGGATCAACGCCCGCGGCGCCACTCCGCCGCCGTTCGTTTATCTCAGCGCCACCACGGTCCGGATAGCCGTCGTCGCCTCGGCGCGGGTCTTTCCGGGGCTGCGCAACGGCTACCACCCGATGGTCGTGATCGACCGGGCCGCGTTGGCGCACATCGCCACCGCCGCCAACATCAGCACCGAGGTCTGGACGACGAACGCGCAGTACCCCGCTCTCACCGCGGCGCTCGCGCGGCACCACGTGGGCGTGGTCTATGAGATCGACCCGTCGACGTTCGTCGACCACAACGACCTGCTGCCGGTGACCTGGATCTTCGACTACGTCCGGGCCCTGGCCGTTCTCGCCGGTGTCGTCGCGGTGGCCGCGCTGATCTTCGCGCTCGCGGCGCGCACGCGCCGGCGGACCGCGTCCTACGTCCTCGCCGCCAGGATGGGACTGCGTCGGCGTACGCACCGATTCTGTACCGTCGTCGAGCTCACCCTGGTGGTTGGATTCGGCTGGGTCGTCGGTGCGGCGATGGCCGTCGCCGCGGCCGCGCTGACCTACCGGCGCTTCGACGTCAACTACGTGTTCCCGCCGCCGCCGTCCTTCGTCCTGCCGGTGACGACGATCGTCGCGAGCGGGATCGCGGCGGTCGTCCTGGTGATCCTCGCCGCGGTCCTCACGCAATGGCTCGCCGACCGGGCGAATCCCGCGGAGATCCTGCGGCTGGAGTGAGTCGCACACCGCCGCCGGGCCCAAGATAGCCTTGCGGGCATGGACTACACCCACCTTGGCCGCACCGGCCTGTCCGTCAGCCGGCTCGTGCTCGGCACGATGAATTTCGGCCCGCTCACCACCCCCCACGACTCGCACGCGATCATGGATCACGCGCACGAGCTCGGCATCAACTTCTTCGACACCGCCAACCGCTACGGCGGGCCGACCAGCCCGCCCGGCCAGCTGGCGAAGGACGGCAAGCCGCATGCCGGCTGGACCGAGGAGATCCTCGGCGACTGGTTCGCCACCGGCGGCGGCCGACGGGACCGCACCGTGCTTGCCACCAAGCTCTACGGCGCGATGAGTGACTGGCCGAATGAGGGGAAGCTCTCGGCGGTGCACATCAGGCGGGCCTGCGAGGATTCGCTGCGACGGCTGCAAACCGACCACATCGACATCTACCAGATGCACCACGTCGACCGCGACTCGCCGTGGGACGAGATCTGGCAGGCAATGGAAACCCTTACCGCACAAGGAAAAATCCTCTATGTCGGCTCGTCCAACTTCGCCGGCTGGCACATTGCCCGAGCCAACGAGGTGGCCAGGGCCCGCAATTACCTCGGCCTGGTCAGCGAGCAGTCGATCTACAACCTGCTGGTGCGCGAGGTCGAGCTCGAGGTGCTGCCCACCTGCCAGGAGTACGGCGTCGGTGTCATCGCGTGGAGCCCGCTGCAGGGCGGCCTGCTCGGCGGCGTGCTCGCCAAGGAGCGCGAAGGATCGCGTCGCCGCGAAGGCCGGGCCAAGGAGACGCTGAAGGCGCACCGCAAGCAGATCAAGGCATACGAGTCGCTGTGCGAGGACATCGGCGCGGAGCCGGGCGCGGTCGCCCTGGCGTGGCTGCTGGCCCAGCCCGGCGTCACCGGACCGATCATCGGGCCCCGCGTGATGGGCCAGCTCGATGACGCCGTCGGCGCCGTCGACCTGGAACTGTCCGACGACGTGCTCGACCGGCTCGATGACATCTTCCCCGGATACCAGACCGCGCCAGAGCACTACGCCTGGTAGGACCCCCCGGCGGGAAACGGCACCCGGCGGTTGCCGCCCGCGAACTCAGAGCGGCGCGCGTCGTGCGCGAAGCATTCGTGCAGCGTCCAGCATCGAGTTGTCGACGAGGATGCCGGCCCGCTGTTGGGGTGCGCACAACGCGCAATACAGCAGCTGCCCGTCTATGTAGCGCCGCACCGTCCGATGGTGCCGTCTCGGGTGGCCAGGCGTACGCGGTGCGGACGCGGCACCCCGGACGGGGCTCAGTCGAGCAGCACCTCGACCTGGCAGCGCAGCCCGGGGGTACGCGAGAGGCGGGCGTCGGCAGTGACCAGCGGCACGCGAAGCGCCTCGGCGAGCGCGACATAGACGGCGTCGTATGTCGTCAGGTTGTCCCGAAGGTCCCAGGTTCGACGCAGCAGCGGCTCGTGGTCCCAGCGCAGCGCTGCGAGATCCGCGAGATCGGTCAACG
>JBPCOR010000252.1:0-7614 GCA_051000035.1 Mycobacteriales bacterium
CGGCAAGCAGGTACCACTTGGTGGTAGGCAGCAGGTCAAGCTGCTGGCGGCACTGCTGCTCGCGGCGGACCGGACCGTTCCCTCGGGCGTGCTGGTCGATCGGTTGTGGGACGGCGACCCGCCAGCGACCGCCAGACAGCAGATTCACAAGATCGTGGCCACCCTGCGACGGCGGATCCCGGGCCGGATCGAGACCACGGGGGTCGGTTATCGGATCCGGACGGCCGGTGCGTGGTTCGACGCGGCCGAGTTCAGCCGGCTGACGTCGGACGGAACCGACACCACCCTGACCCAGGCCGTCGCATTGTGGCGTGGGACGGCATTGGCCGGCCTCGACGGCCGGGAGCTGCGGGCCGCCGCTGCGGGGTGGGACGAGCTCCGGTTGTCGGCCACCGAGAAGTTGATGAAACGACGGCTCGCTGCAGGTGAGGCAGCCGGCGTTGCCGCCGAGCTGCCGGCGCTGGTCGCGTCGGCGCCGCTCCGGGAGTCGCTGCTGGCGCTGTACATGCGCGCGCTGCACCGATCGGGCCGGACAGCGGACGCGTTGGCATGTTTCGCTTCGCTGCGCCGTCGACTGGCTGACGAGCTGGGCGCCGACCCTGGCCCGGAACTGGCGCGTCTGCACGAGCAGTTGCTGCGAGGTGAGCTGGGCATAGACGGCGCCGACGTGCCCCGCACCCTTCCGTACGACCTGCCCGATTTCTCCGGTCGGCACGCCGACATGAACAACCTGTTCGCCACCGCCGCCGTCGCTCCCATCGTCGCGATCGACGGCATGGCAGGAGTGGGCAAGACCGCGCTGGTCGTCCATCTCGCGCACCGGCTGGCCGATCGCTTCCCGGACGGGCAGCTGTATTGCGATCTGCGGGGCCACACGCCGGGAGCCGAGCCATTGTCGCCGCAGGTGGCGCTCGAGCTGCTGCTCCGCATGGTCGGGGTGCCCGATCAGCAGATTCCGGACGGGCCCGATGCCCGGTCGGCCCGATGGCGGAGCACGCTCGCCGGCCGCAGGATCCTGGTGGTTCTGGACAACGCCGCGAGCGCCGGCCAGGTGCGGGCGATGCTGCCGGCCGGCGCCGAATGCCTCACCATCGTCACCAGCCGGGCTCGGCTTGGTGAGCTCGATGGCGCCCGGCTGTATTCGCTGGACGTGATGGACCGGCCGGAGGCGCTGGCCCTGCTCGACCGGGTGGTGGGTGCTGGAAGAGTCGGCGCGGAACCCGAGGCCGCCGGCGCCGTGATCGAGCTGTGCGGCCGACTACCGCTCGCCATCAGGCTGGCCGCCAGCCGGCTGGCCCAACGCCCGCTGTGGACGGTGGCGGGGCTGTCGGACAAATTGCGCGACGGGTCCGGCCGGCGTTCGCTGTTGGCAGTACCCGACCGCGGCGTCGACGCTGCCTTCGCGCTGTCCTACGAGCACCTCTCGGCCGCTGCGCAGCGCGTGTTCCGGCTGCTGGGCCGGCACCCCGCTGCCGACTTCGATGCCTACGCCGCCGCGGCGATGACCCAGCTGCCGGTCGGCGATGCCGAGCGTCTGTTGGAAGGCCTGGTCGACGCCCATCTGCTGCAGCAGCGGATCGCCGGCCGTTACACGTTCCACGATCTGCTGCGCCATTACGCCCGACGGCTGGCGGACTCCGATCCACGCGTGACCGCAGCCGAGCCGGTAAACCGACTCCGCGACTACTACTTGGCGGCCGCGACCGTCGCCACCGACCTGATCAATCGCGAGGTCAGGCGCTTCGTACCGGTGCTGCGATACCCGCCGCATGAGCAGCCCGCACCGACCGACCGGGACGCGGCACTTCGCTGGCTTGCCGCCGAACGAGCAACGCTGCTGGCGGTAGCGTTGACCGGAGACGGATGGCAGCTGCCGTGCGTGCTGCGGTCCTTCTTCGAACAACGCGGCTATTTCGGCGACTGGCGCAGCACCCATCAGCACGCGTTACGTCATGCCGGTGACGATCCGCTCGCAGTAACCGTAATCCAGCTGAGCCTTGGCGCCCTTGAGGGTTGGCAGGAAAACCACGAGGGTTCGATGGCACATTTCCGGCTGGCGCTGGATTCCGGCCTCGACGATCCCGAACTGGCCGCGGCGGCACTGAACACCTTGGCAATGCACGCACATCAAACGGGCAGTGACGCCGATGCGGTGCGCTACGCCAAACGGGCCCTCGCCCAACCGCACAACAATCTGCGGGTGCGGGCGATGAGCTGGTGCAATCTCGCGATGCCGTTGGCTCGGCTGGGACGAACGGACGCAGCGCTTCGGCATCACCGGCGGGCCCTGAAAGTAGCCATCGACAGCCGCGAGCCATCCGTGCAGTGCGCCGCCTACCTGGGTCTCGGCGAGACCGCATTACGGCTCGATATCGACGCCTGCGGGTACTTCCGCAAGGCCCTGGACCTGGCCAGGTTGCAGCGCTATCGCATCCAGGAGGCAATCGCCCTCGACGGGCTCGCCCATGCGACGTCCAACCCGGAATACTGGCGGGTAGCGCTGGTCATCTACACCGAACTCGGCGTGCGCCGTCGCGACCTGATGCTCCGACATCTCGAGGAACCCGACACCGTCTGCTGCGACCTGTGCCGGACGCCGGGGGGACTTGGCGTCCGGCACCTGGCCGGCGATGGATCGGCGCGGTGATCAGGTCTTGGTAGCGCTGATCAGGTTGACGGTGTCCATTGCCACCGTCCACTTGCCATTCTTGAACGCCATCATCATCGTTACCGACCAGTGTTTGTCCAGATCCGGGTAGACGGTGTGTGCATCGACCACCGCGATCCCCGAGGTGCAATTGAACAGCGTCTCCGACAGCACCTGGTAGGTCCAGTGCCAGCCAGGAACCGCCCAGGCGGCGCGGGCTCCGTCCAGGATGGCTGGACGGCCCTGGATGATGGAGCCGGCGTTGTTGAACATGACCCGCGGGTTCAGGATCGCCTTGTACCGAGGGTAGCTCCGGGCGTCGTAGGCGGAATTGTCCTCGATGACGGCCCGGTACATGGTCTCGGCGCAGGCGGCCGAACCGTCAGCGACGACAGTGGTCGGCGGGGCCGGCTCGGCTGAGCTCACGCCGGACAGCGATGCGCTCGCGGCAGCTGCAAGGGCGGCCAGGACGGCGAGTTTCCCTGTGAACATGTGTTCTCCTCGCGATTGACGGGTGTCGCCGATTACTGTGTCGGCAGCCCCTTCCCGGTCGCTTCCCGCCGCCTACCCGGTTGCTTGTCGTCAACTTGCTTGTCGTCAACTTGCTTGTCGTCAACAGTGGACCGGAGCACGCAGCCGACGCTTTCCCGCAGGGGGCGGCCGGGATCCAGGTGAGCAGCGTCCGCCGCCCCGCCAGCCCCGGGCGGCGTATTGCTGGCACCCGGCCGCGATCGCTAGGTTCGGCGGGATCGCCGGGCAGCGCGCCGGCCGAGTCGTGGGGGTGATGCTGGGTGGCCGTTCCGGCGTTGTCGGCGCAACAACGGGCGGCCGCGCTGGCGAAGGCGGCGCAGACCCGGCGGGCCCGGGCCGAGGTAAAGGATCGCCTCAAGCGCAAGGAAGTCACGCTGTCCCAGATCCTCGACGACGCGCGGTCCGATGACACGCTCGGCCGGATGCGCGTCCACGAGCTGCTCGAGTCGATGCCCGGCGTGGGCAAGGTGCGGGCCGCCCAGATCATGGACCGGCTCGGCATCGCCGCCGGTCGCCGGGTCGGCGGCCTCGGTGTGAACCAGCGCCGCAGCACGGAGCAGCAGTTTCGCGCGGCGCCCGCGTCGTCGAGCGCGGCGCGGCCGTGACATTCTGCCGGCCGTGACCCCGCCGCTCACCGTCATCTCCGGGCCGTCCGGGGTGGGCAAGGGCACCGTCGTCGCGACGGCCCGCCGCCGGCACCCGCAGCTCTGGGTTTCGGTCTCCGCGACGACCCGGGCGCCGCGGCCGGGGGAGACCGACGGGGTGCAGTACCACTTCGTCGACCGGTCCGAGTTCGACCGGATGGCCGCTGCCGGCGAGCTGCTGGAGCAGGCCGAATTCGCCGGCAACTGTTACGGCACGCCACGCGCGCCGGTCACCGCCAAGCTGCGCGAGGGCGTGCCGGTGCTGCTGGAGATCGACATGCAGGGCGCCCGGCAGGTCCGCCGCGTTCGGCCCGACGCGCTGCTGGTCTTCCTGGCGCCGCCGTCCCACGACGAGCTCCACCGCCGGCTGCTCGACCGCGGCACCGAGACCGACGTCGCGGTGGTTCGCCGGATCGCCGCCGCCCACAGCGAGCTCGCCGCCCAGGCCGAGTTCGACGCGGTCATCGTCAACGATGATGTCGAGCGCGCGGCCGATGAGTTGGTAGCATTGATGGCGAATCCCACCCGACGTCGCGCCCGCCGACCGGCGGACCCGACTGCGCATCGCACCGACCGAGAAGAAGGCTGACCCGACTTGTCCGGAATTGTGGCGCACCCCGAGGGTCTCACCAACCCGCCGATCGACGACCTGCTCACCCACACCACGTCGAAGTACGCGCTGGTCATCTATGCCGCCAAGCGGGCCAGGCAGATCAACTCCTACTACGGCCAGCTCGGCGAGGGTCTGCTGGAGTACGTCGGTCCGCTGGTCGAGACGGCGCCGCAGGAGAAGCCGCTGTCGATCGCGCTGCGTGAGATCGACGGTGGGCTGCTGACCTACGAGTCCACCGACGTCTGATCGGCCGGATCCGGTGGCGCCGACGTCGCGCATCATCCTCGGCGTCGCCGGCGGAATCGCGGCGTACAAGGCCTGCGAGCTGCTCCGGCGGCTGACCGAATCCGGCCACCGGGTCCGGGTCGTGCCCACCGAGAGCGCGCTGCGCTTCGTCGGGACCGCGACCTGGGCCGCCCTTTCCGGTGAGCCGGTGACCGCCGACGTCTGGGCCGGGGCCCACGACGTGCCGCATGTCCGGCTTGGCCGGGAGGCCGACCTGGTCGTGGTCGCGCCCGCGACCGCGGACCTGCTCGCCCGGGCGGCCATCGGCCGCGCCGACGATCTGCTCACCGCGACCCTGCTGACCGCCCGCTGCCCGGTGCTCTTAGCGCCGGCGATGCACACCGAGATGTGGCAGCACCCGGCCACCGTCACCAACGTGGCGACCCTGCGCGAGCGCGGCGCGGTGGTCCTGGACCCGGCCGCCGGGCGGCTCACCGGCGCCGACTCCGGGCCCGGCCGGTTGCCCGAGCCGGCCGAGATCGCCGCCGTTGTCGAGCACCTCCTCCGCCGCGGCGCCGCCGCGCCGGACCTCGCCGGGATGCGGGTGGTGGTCACCGCCGGTGGCACCCGGGAGCACCTGGATCCGGTGCGCTTCCTCGGCAACGACTCGTCCGGCCGGCAGGGCTACGCGATCGCCGCGGCGGCGGCGGCTCGGGGCGCTTCGGTCACCCTGATCGCCGCGAACGTCGCGCTGCCCGCGCCTGCGGGGGTCCACGTCGTACCGGTGGTGAGCACCGCGCAGCTGCGCGGTGCCGTCGTGACTGCGGCCGACGGCGCCGGCGTCGTCGTCATCGCCGCGGCGCCGGCGGATTTCGGCCCGCGCACGTACTCCCCGGCGAAGATCAAGAAGGCGGTCGGTGCGGCCGCGGCGCTGGAATTGACCCGGACCCCGGACATCGCCGCCCAGATCGGCGCCGGCAAACCCCGCGGGCAGGTGCTGGTCATCTTCGCGGCGGAGACCGAGGACGGCCCGGCCAACGCCCGGGCGAAGCTCGCGGCCAAGAACGCCGACGCCGTGGTGCTCAACGACGTCAGCGGCGGTCGGGTTTTCGGCTCCGACCGCACCACGGCGTCGATCATCGGCGCGGACGGCGCGGGTAGCGTGGCCGAGTTGATCGACGTCAGCAAGGCCGAGCTCGCCGACGCCCTGTGGGACTGGGTGGCGTCCCGGCGGGCAGGTACGATTCCGCCACCACCCACCTGACGAGCAGCCGTGCCGTCCCCGCCGACCGATACCCGAGGAGACCTGTGTCCCGGCGTCTGTTCACCTCCGAGTCCGTCACCGAAGGTCACCCCGACAAGATCGCCGACGCGATCAGCGACTCGATCCTGGACGCTCTGCTCGCCGACGATCCGCACAGCCGGGTGGCCGTCGAGACGCTGATCACGACCGGGCAGGTGCACGTCGCCGGCGAGGTGAAAACCCATACCTACGCCGACATCCCGACGATCGTCCGGGACAAGATCCTGCAGATCGGCTACGACTCCTCCCAGAAGGGTTTCGACGGCCGCTCCTGCGGCGTATCGGTGTCGATCGGGTCGCAGTCCTCCGACATCGCCCAGGGCGTCGACTCGGCGTACGAGGCCCGCACCGGGCAGAGCGTCGAGGACGCGCTGGACCGGCAGGGCGCAGGCGATCAGGGCCTGATGTTCGGCTACGCCTGCGACGACACGCCGGAACTGATGCCGCTGCCGATCCACCTCGCGCACCGCCTCGCCGAGCGGTTGACGGCGGTTCGCAAGTCCGGCGTGATCCCCTACCTGCGCCCGGACGGCAAGACCCAGGTGACCATCTCCTACGACGGCGACCGAGCCGTCCGGCTGGACACCGTCGTCGTGTCCAGCCAGCACGCCGAGGACATCGACCTCGCCACCCTGCTGCAGCCCGACATCGCCGAGCACGTCGTCGCGCCGGAGCTGGCCAAGCTCGACATCGACATCGAGGGCTACCACCTGCTGGTCAACCCGACCGGGCGGTTCGTCACCGGCGGCCCGATGGGCGATGCGGGAGTTACCGGCCGCAAGATCATCGTCGACACCTACGGCGGGATGGCCCGGCACGGTGGCGGCGCCTTCTCCGGCAAGGACCCCAGCAAGGTGGACCGCTCCGCGGCATACGCGCTGCGCTGGGTGGCCAAGAACGTCGTCGCCGCAGGGCTGGCCCGCCGCTGCGAGATCCAGGTCGCCTACGCCATCGGCACGGCCTCTCCGGTCGGCCTCTACGTGGAGACGTTCGGCACCGAGACGGTGCCGGTCGAGCGGATCGAGAAGGGGATCGAGTCGGTGTTCGACCTGCGCCCCGCGGCGATCGTCGCCGAGCTCGACCTGCTGCGACCGGTCTACCGGGCCACTGCTGCCTACGGACACTTCGGCCGGACCGGCGCCGACGGGGTGCCCGGCTCCTTCACCTGGGAGCGCACCGACCGGGTCGACGCGCTGCGCTCTGCCTGCTGAGGCGTCCGGGCCCGCGCTGAGGGCGCTGTCACCGGCGTGCGGTAGACCGGTCTCGTGACGCCGCAGCCTCCCGTGCCGAGCGGGCCTGAGCCGGAGCAGCTCGCCCTGGTCGCGACACCGCCGGCTACCCGCCCTCGGCGCGGCGCCGAGGTCGTCGACATACCTGTGGCTCGGGTGGTCATCGACACCCCCCTAGCCCATCTGGACCGCGTCTTCGAGTATGCCGTGCCGGCCTCGCTGAGCGACCGGCTCGAGGCGGGGGTGCGGGTGCGGGTGCGCTTCGCGGGCCGAGACCACGACGGCTTCGTGCTGGAGCGGGTGCAGGAGGCCGACCACCCCGGCCCGTTGCAGCCTGTGCGCCGGGTGGTCGGCGAGGACGTGGTGCTCACCCCCCACCTGGCCCGGGTATGCCGTGCGGTCGCCGACCACTATGCCGGCAC
>JBPCOR010000262.1:0-3591 GCA_051000035.1 Mycobacteriales bacterium
CGCCATCGTCCCCGAGGTGGACATCGGCGCCGGGCGCCTGGTGGTCGACCCGCCACCGGGCCTGCTGGAGCTCTGACCCACCGGCATGCGCATCGACGTCGTCACGATCTTTCCCGAGTTCCTGGCGCCGCTGCGGCAGTCGCTGCTCGGGAAGGCGATCGCCGCCGGGCTGGTCGATCTCGGCGTGCACGACCTGCGGGCCTGGGCGACCGGGCCGCACCGCAGCGTCGACGACGCGCCGTACGGCGGCGGACCTGGCATGGTCATGCGTCCCGAGCCGTGGTCCGACGCGCTCACCGCGGTCGCCGGCCCGCAGGCAACCCTGATCGTGCCGACGCCGTCGGGTACGCCGTTTCGCCAGCGCGTCGCCGCCGAGCTCTCCCGACTGCCCCACCTGGTCATCGCCTGCGGCCGGTACGAGGGCATCGACCAACGGGTGCTCGACGCCGGGCGCGACCGGATGCCGGTGTATGAACTCTCCCTCGGTGACTACGTCATCAACGGCGGTGAGGCCGCCGCGCTGGTGATGGTCGAGGCGATCACCCGGCTCATCCCCGGTGTGGTCGGCAACGCCGGGAGCATCGCCGACGACTCGCACGCCGCCGGACTGCTGGAGGGACCGGTCTACACCCGGCCAGAGGTGTGGGACGGGCGCGGCGTACCGGCGGTGCTGCGCTCCGGTGACCATGCCGCCATCGCGCGGTACCGGCGGGACGAGGCGTTGCGCCGGACCCTGGCCCGCCGCCCGGACCTCCTCGATGCCCTGCTGGCCGTCGGACTGGACGCTCGGGACCGGGCCGTGCTCGAGCAGCTGCGGGGCGGGTTACCGGCGCCGCCCGCGGATGTGGCACCCTAGAAGCGACACCGCGTCACCCCGAGATCGGTCGGCGCGCACCCCGCCACCCCTGCCGCGGCACCGCCGCGCGCCGTCGTATGAGGAAGCAGAAGACCGCGATGAACACCCTGGACGCTCTTGACGCCGAGTCGCTGCGCTCCGACATCCCGGACTTCCGGCCGGGTGACACCCTCAAGGTTCACGTGCGGGTCATCGAAGGGACCCGCTCGCGCCTGCAGGTCTTCCAGGGCGCGGTCATCCGCCGCCAGGGTGCCGGAGTACGCGAGACGTTCACCGTCCGCAAGGTCAGCTTCGGCGTCGGCGTCGAGCGCACCTTCCCGGTCCACACGCCGGTCATCGACCGGATCGAGGTCGTCACCCGGGGCGACGTACGCCGGGCGAAGTTGTACTACCTGCGGGATCGGCGCGGGAAGGCCTCGAAGATCAAGGAGCGGCGTACCAACGTCGCTCGCTGAGCCGGCGAAAGCATCCACGACCCGGTGGCCGAGCCGACCCGTGCCGACGGTGACCCAGCAGCACGGCAGGCCCACAGCGACGGCGAGCGGCCAGCCGAGGGCGAGCGGCCGGCTGGCGCGGACACCCAGGACGGACCGCCGCATCGGCCGCCGGCCGGGCCGCCCCGAGCCCGGCGTCGCCGCAAGCGCCGCAGCCTGCCGTTCTGGCAGGAGCTCCCGATCCTCGTCATCGTGGCCTTCGTGCTCGCGATCCTGGTCAAGACCTTCCTGCTGCAGGCGTTCTTCATCCCGTCGCAGTCGATGGAGACCACCCTGCACGGATGCCCGGGATGCTCCGGTGACCGGGTCCTGGTGAGCAAGCTGAACTACCGCTTCCACGATCCCCGCCCCGGCGACGTCGTCGTCTTCCAGGGCCCGGTTACCTGGCAGCCCGAGGTCGCCTACGCCCCTGCGTCGAACGTCGTGTCGAAGTTCTTCCGCGGGATCGGGCAGGCCGTCGGCCTGTCGCAGCCCAGTGAGAAGGACTTCGTCAAGCGGGTGATCGCGGTGGGCGGCCAACGGGTGTCCTGCTGCGATGCGCAGGGCCGCGTGCAGGTCGACGGACGCTCGCTGGACGAGACATACATCTACCAGAACTCACCGATCGGCAACGCGTCATGCACGGAGGGCAGATCCTTCCGGCCGGTGACCGTGCCGCCTGGCCGGCTGTGGGTGATGGGCGACCACCGCAGCGAATCCGCGGACTCCCGGTGCCACACCTCCGATGAGTACCACGGCACGATCGGGGTCTCCAACGTCATCGGCAAGGCGATCGTGATCGCCTGGCCGCCCTCGCGATGGCGCACGTTAGGCACGCCCCCGCCGTTCACTGGTGACGCGGGGGCATTCGCCGTGGGTCTGCCGTGGCTCATCGGCATCGCGGGTACTGGGGTGCCCGCGGCCCTGGTGCGCCGTTCGCGTCGACGCCGGGCATCTCGCCGGCGGAGCCGGACGCCGTGACCCGCCGGCCGTCGCCGTAGGGTGAGACCGTGTCCGACCAGGCGCTGACCGTGGCGGCCGGGCGCGCAGCGACGCTGCGGCCGACCGCGCGCGTGCTGCTGCTCGACGGTGACCGGCTGCTGCTCTTCCACGGCTGCGATCCGGCCCGGCCGGGCGAGACGTGGTGGTTCACCGTCGGCGGCGGCGCGGAGCCCGGCGAGGACCTGCGCGATGCAGCCGTGCGTGAGCTCGCCGAGGAGACCGGCGTCGTCCTGGCCGCGGCCGATCTGATCGGACCGGTGTGGCGCCGGCGGTCGGTATTCGACTTCGGCGGTGGCCTGTTCGATTTCAGGGAGAAGTATTTCCTCGGCCACTCGCCCGGGGCTGGCATCGACACGTCCGGTTTCACCGACCTCGAGCGGGCGGCGGTGTTCGAGCACCGCTGGTGGACGGCGGCCGAGCTGCGAGCAACGGCGGAGGTGGTCTACCCGCAGGACCTCGCGGAGCTCCTCCCGGCGCTGCTGGAGCAGTTGCGCGCCGGCGAGCTTGCGGCAGAGTTCGAGATTCGCGGGTGATCGGGCCGGGCCGGGCGCCGGTGAGCCGCGATGCCGGGCTGTGGGCGCTGGAGAGTGCCCTGCGGCGCCAGGGCTTCGCGCCGGTGGCCGGTGCCGACGAGGCCGGGCGCGGGGCGTGTGCCGGCCCGCTGGTGGTCGCGGCGTGCGCGCTGCCACCCGGGCGGGCCGGGCGGGTGCCCGAGCTCGCCGACTCCAAGCTGCTGACGCCGCTCGCGCGGGAGCGGGTCTACGCACAGGTGGTCAGGCGTGCCTCCGCCTTTTCGGTGATCGTCATCCCGGCCGTGGAGATCGACCGGCGCGGATTGCACGTCTGCAACATCGAGGGTATGCGCCGGGCGCTCGCGGCGCTGCGGCCGGCACCGGAGTACGCCCTGACCGACGGCTTCCCGGTCGCCGGGCTGGGCGTGCCCGGCCTCGCGGTGTGGAAGGGTGATCGGGTGGCCGCGTGCATCGCGGCCGCATCCGTGCTCGCCAAGGTGACCCGGGACCGGATGATGTGTGAGCTGCACGAGCGGTATCCGGCGTACGACTTCGACGTACACAAGGGATACGTCACACCGGGCCACGCCCGCGCGCTCGACCGCAACGGCCCGTGCCCGGAGCACCGGACGTCGTACGTCAACGTCGCCCGGGTGCGGGAGAATGGGGCGATGGAGTGGGAGCCGAGATGAGCACCGCCGACGCACTTCCCTTCGCGGAGGCGACATGAGCACCGCCGACGCACTTC
>JBPCOR010000284.1:0-2826 GCA_051000035.1 Mycobacteriales bacterium
CGTCGACGAGCTCGACGATGCCGATCCCGAGCCCGTCGCGACCTTCAACGCCGTAATCCCGAGACCGATGTAGGCGACGGCGACGCCCGCCGCCTTGCCTCGGCCCAGCGCCTTCTTCGTCGGGTTGTCGTCCTCCCCCGGGACCCCCCAGATCACGTCGGTGACCTGCCATCCGGCGAAACCGAACAGGCCCAGGGCCAGGACCCACAGCAGAGCCAAGCCGAACGGCTGCTTGGCCACGGTGGCCAGCGCGCCGGACTGATCCGGGCTCTTGCCCGCTCCCCCGGCGACGGCCACCTGGACGGCGATCAGCGCCACCAGCAGGTAGACGACGCCCTGCGCGGCCAACCCGAACCGGGCCAGAATCCGCAATGCGCGGCTGTCGCCGGCCTGCTTCGCCCGCGCCGACGCCTGCCCCGCCGCACCGGACGCGCTCGTCATCACGGCATCCCCGTTCCTCAGTGCTGCTGACGCTACCGGCGGGGACGACGCAGCGGCCGCCCGGATCACCGTACGGCCGCCGTGCGGCGAACGTGAGCTCAGCTGCGCTGCCAGATGGTCGCCGTCGGCTGGGCCTTCGTCAGCGTGATGGTGCCCTGCCAGGTCAGGTACGGCCGCACCGGGTTGTAGTTACGGTCCAGCAGATACGCCCTGTTCATGCTCGTGACCGTCACGACCGAGCCCGGGTCGGCACGCTCGGATGTCGCGAACCGGATGAGCTCGATCTGCTTGATGTCGCTCGTCGTCGTGCCGGCGGGCAGCTCGACGTCGGTCGCGTCCTCACCGTCGCGCTGCAGCGACCATGCCGGGATGGTGTGATCGGAGCGGTACAGCGTCGGATCGCCCTTGAGTCGCACGCCGATCGCGACACCCACCCACGGCGAGACGTCGTTGGCCATGTTCGTGGTCTTGTTGATGACGACGTAGAGGTAGTTGCGGGCATCGCTGAGCTCGGCGGTCGCCGGGTCGGCCTTGGCCTCGGTGTGATGCTCGCGGACCATTTCCTTGCCCATGACGGCGTAGGTCCACGGATTCATTTCCATGATCTGCTCACGCGCCTGGGTGGTCGCGCTCATGGTCGGCTCGGTGGAGAGGAAGAACCGCATCTTCGCATCCGAGAGCTGGTCGCAGACATTGTTGTTGTCGGTACAGGTCTGCAGCACGGCGTGGTCGCCCTCGTGCGTGCCGGTGAAGGTGGATGTGACGTGGCTCGGGGCCTGGAATGTCTCCGAGCCCGGGACGGTCTTGCCCTGCGCGTCAACCGTCACGCGGTAGATCCATTCGATGTCTGTCATCCGGCCCCAGCGCGCCTGCTCCGACGGCGGCTCGGTGTCGGTGCCACCGTCCTCGTTGCTCCAGACGATCTGGTATTCCAGCATCGTCGTGCCGTCGGCCTGCGGCGCCGCGTAGTGCCAGGCCACCAGCGGTGCGTCGGTCCAGGCATTCTGGAACGGACCGCCGTAGGACGCGAGCGAACGCCCGTACAGGATCGGTGAGTGCGCCAGCGCCACGTAGTTCGGATCACCGGCGGAGACGGTGCGGACGTAGAGCTTCGCGATGTCGAGCTGCCTGGCCCGCGGCGCCGACCGGTCGCCGGCGAAGTAGGCCGTCAGGGTGTGTCTGCCGGCGGCCAGGTCGCCGAGCTGCAGCTCCCGCTTCAGCGGCGTCGAACCGGGCACCAGCAGGTCGGTCGCGTACGTGCCGTCGACGTAGACCGACGCGACCGCCGCCTCGTCGCCGATCCGTTGCCAGTCGACGTGCGGCGCCCACGCCGTAAGGTCGACAATCCCCTGCCCACCCTTGCTGTAGAACGTTTTCCGGTACCCCTTCAGCGACACATCCGGTGTCGCGGTGCCCGGCCGGCTCGCACCGCCGCGAGTGAGGACGGCATCGGGCCGGATCTGCTTCGGTGCCGGCTTCGCCGCCGGGTGAGCACCCGATGAGACTGAGGCCGCCGCGGCCGGCACCGCGGCGGTGAGCAGGACCGCGGCGACCGCGCCGGCCCGCACGGCGCGGCTGCGGACCGCTGCGGTCAGAAGTTGCTGGACATGTTCACGCATAGGTATCACCCATCCGGTCGCCGCGCGCCGGGAGGCCTTCTGCCGTAACCGCGGGGCGGCATCCGGCGGCAATTGTCTAGACATACTGTCAACGCGTCAATGGTGGACCGGTGGACTGCCCGTGACGACGCATTGAACACTGGATGATCACAGCGCCGTCGATCCGAGGGCAGCGTGGTCACTGCACGGGCGTGCGGTGATCCGCCCAGGTGATGCGGTCGTAGCCGAACGCGTGCGCCGCCTCGCGGACCTCGCCGTCGATGAGTTCGGTCTCCGCGCGCAGCACGTATTGGCCGTCGACGTTGTACAACGACAGCAGCGCGACGGGGCCCTGATGCACGCCGAGCTCCAGTGGCAGCTCGATGCGGGCGCCCCCGAACGTCGAGCAGCGCAGCGTCCCTCCCCACCCGATGCGCTGCCCGGATTCGGAGAATGCGTATACGAGCATCCGGGTGAGCGCGCGGGACTGCCGCAAATCGATCGTGAGCCGGTCGTAGGACTCGCGCGAACCTGCGATGACGGGCCGTTTCGAGCCGGCCGGGGCAGCGGACATCCCCGAGGAGTGTTGCACGATCGACGAGGTGCCGTCGCCGAGCTGATAGGCGGCCCCGAGTCGGACGTCGCCGACCGCCGGCGAACACACCGCTTCGCATACGAGGGTTCCGATCCCCGATTGCAGCCGATTCAGCGAGACCGTCGGTGCCTCGGGACCCAGGATGGTCTGCGTGCCGGACCCGGCACGGTGGGGTGGTCGACGGTCCTTGCG
>JBPCOR010000301.1:0-2576 GCA_051000035.1 Mycobacteriales bacterium
CCTTCCCCGGCCGGAGTGGTTCGCGGGTTTTGTGGGTGAAGGCCAGCGGACAGCCACCGAGGCGATCGGCCCACCGCTCGGCCAGCCGGACCCGGCCGGAGTCCGGCGCGACGATGGTCACGTCGCAGTCGGCGTAGGCCCGGTGAACGTAGCCCGACAGCGACGGCAGGGCGAAGAGGTGGTCGACGGGTCCGTCGAAGAATCCCATGATCTGCGACGTGTGCAGGTCGACGGTCAGGATGCGGTCGGCGCCGGCGGTCTTGTAGAGGTCGGCGACCAGCCGCGCGGAGATCGGCTCGCGACCGCGCTGCTTCTTGTCCTGGCGGGAGTAGGGGTAGTAGGGCACGACGACCGTGATGCGTTTCGCCGAGCCCCGCTTGAGGGCGTCGGCCATCACCAGCGACTCGACGAACCACTTGTTGATGGGTGTCGTCATGCTCTGTACGACGAATGCGTCGCAGCCACGCACCGACTCCTCGTAGCGGACGTAGACCTCACCGTTGGCGAAGTCGTACTGCGAGGACGGCGTGCAGGTGATGCCGAGCCCGACGGCGATCTCCTCGGCCAGGTCGGGGAATCCCCGGCCGGCGAAGAGCATGAGGTTCTTGCGGGTCGGGCTCTGGATGCTGCTCATCTACCTGCTTCTCCAGCTCCGGATTCTTCCTCGGGTGGGCCCTGCTCGGGCTGGTTCGCCGCCGGGGGCTGGCCGGGCGCAGCAGCCGCGTCGGGTCGGGCGGTGGCCCGGTGGGCCGCCTCGGCTGACACGGTCCCAGCGCGGTGCCCGACCGTCCAGCCCTCGATCACCCGCTGGGTCACGCCGCCGGTGACGGCGAGCGAGCCGGGCGGCACGTCGGAGCGGATGACCGTCCCGGCGCCGGTGTAGGCACCGTCGCCGATCTGCACCGGCGCGACGAACGTGTTGTTGGCCCCGGTGCGGGCCCCGTCGCCGACGACGGACCGGGTCTTGCTGACCCCGTCGTAGTTGGCGAAGATCGTGCCGGCGCCGATGTTGCTGCCGGCACCGATCGTCGCGTCGCCGACGTAGGACAGGTGCGGGACCTTGCTGCCGGGGCCGATCTCGGCGGCCTTGAGCTCGACGTACGTGCCGGCCTTGGCGCCGCGGGCGAGGGTCGCGCCGCCACGCAGGTAGGCGAACGGCCCGACCGCGGCCGCCGGGCCGATGCGGGCGTCGACACAGTGGGCGCGGCAGACGACGGCGCCGTCGCCGACCGCCGAGTCGGTGATCGTGGTGTCGGGGCCGATCCGCGCCCCGCAACCGACCGCCGTCCGGCCGAGCAGTTGCACGCCGGATTCGATGACCGTGTCGCGGCCCACCGTCACCCCGACGTCGATCCAGGTCGTCGCCGGGTCGACCACCGTGACGCCGTCGGTCATCGCCTGCCGCACGGTTCGGTCGCGCAACGCGGCGCCGGCGGCGGCGAGCTGCACCCGGTCGTTGACGCCGGCTGTCTCCCGCAGCTCACCGGGGATGGCGTCGACCGGCCGGCCGTCGGCGACGAGGGTGGCGATCACGTCGGGCAGGTACTCCTCGCCGGCGACGTTGTCGGCCGTCAGCCGCTTCAGGGCATCGCGCAGCAGCGCCAGGTCGTACGCCGCGACGCCGGTGTTGATCTCGCGTACGGCCCGCTCGGTCTCGGTCGCGTCCCGCTGCTCGACGATGCGGCGGACGGCGCCACGCTCGTCCCGGATGACCCGGCCGTAGCCGGTCGGATCCTCGGCCGGCGCGGTGAGCAGGGTGGCGGCGGCGCCGGTGCGCTCATGCTCGGCGAGCAGCCGGTCGAGTGTCGCGGCGGTGAGCAGCGGCGTATCCCCGAACAGCACCAGGACGGTGCCCCCAGGCGTGCGGCCGCGCTGCTCCAGCGCGTGCACGACGGCCTCGACCGCCAGGCGGGTGGCGTGCCCGGTGCCACCCTGCCGCTCCTGCACGACCGGGGTGACCGACTCGGCAAGCGTGGCGAGCACCTGGTCGCGGCCGTGGCCGACCACGACGACCCGATGCTGCGGTCGAAGCGGCTCGGCCGCGGCCAGCACGTGATCGAGCAGGGAACGGCCACCGATGGTGTGCAGGACCTTCGGCGTGGCCGATTTCATCCGGGTGCCCTCGCCGGCGGCGAGGACGATCACCGACAACGACGCGGACGCCGGGCCAGGATCGTCGTGCACGGCCCCCCCTTGGCTGCGTGGCGGCGCGGCTCCGCCGGGCGTCGCGGTCATGCTAGTCGTCGCGGCCGGGCGGCCGGACGCGGTCGGAGAGCTGGGGGACTCGGACTCGAACCGAGACTGCACGGCTCCAAAGGCCGGCGGGCTGCCGATTACCCCACCCCCCATCGTCGGGTACGGCCCGACGTCGTCCGCCGACAATCCTAGGCCAAGCTCCGCCGCGTGGCCGCCGTGCCGGCCCGGTGGCCGCGGCGCGAGCGGTGCCTCATCTAACGTCCTGCGTTCCGTGCCGCCGAGCGCACGCCTCGCAGGACGTTATCGCGGCAGATCGGCTCGGTCAGCCGGTCGGCACGGCCAGGCGGATCTCGCGGCGTAGGCCGCCTATGCGGGTAAGC
>JBPCOR010000310.1:0-2723 GCA_051000035.1 Mycobacteriales bacterium
GCACCGAGGCGATCGGTGCCGCCGACCTCGCGGCCGTGCGGGCGCAGCTGCGCCGGCCGGCCCGCGGCGCCCGGGCGGTCGCGCACCGCTGCCGCTGCGGGCTCCCCGACGTCGTCGTGACCTCCCCGCGACTGCCCGATGGGACGCCGTTCCCGACGACGTACTACCTCACCTGCCCGCGCGCCGCGTCGGCCGTGGGCGGGCTGGAGGCGGCCGGGTTGATGTCGGAGCTGACCCGGCGCCTCGGCCGCGACCCGGCGCTGCGCGAATCCTACGAGCGGGCGCATCGCAGTTATCTGGCTGACCGCGACCGCCTCGGTGTGGTCTCGGAGATCGCCGGTACGTCGGCCGGCGGGATGCCGACCCGGGTGAAGTGCCTGCACGTGCTGGTGGCGCACGCGCTCGCCGCCGGTCCCGGCGTCAACACCCTGGGCGACGAAACGCCGGCCGCCCTGCCGGACTGGTCCCGATCGGGTCCGTGCGTGGTCACCCCGCAGGTAGGTGCCGGCACCGGCGGACCCTCGTGACCAGGGTCGCGGCGCTGGACTGCGGCACCAACTCCCTGCGGCTGCTCGTCGCCGACGTCGCGTCCGGCCAGCTCACCGACGTCGAGCGGCGGATGGAGATCGTCCGCCTCGGCCAGGGAGTCGACCGGACCGGAATGCTTGCCCCGCCGGCGATCGAGCGCACCCGCGTCGCCCTGGCCGGGTACGCCGGGTCGATCGAGCGGCTCGGCGCCGAGCGGGTCCGGATGGTCGCCACCTCGGCGACGCGGGACGCCTCCAACCGCGCCGATTTCGATCGGATGGTGCGCGCGACGCTGGGCCGCCCCGCGGAGGTCATCTCCGGTGACGCGGAGGCGGCGCTGTCCTTCGCCGGTGCGGTGCACGGCCTGGAGCGGGTGGGGCCGCATCTGGTGATCGACATCGGCGGCGGCTCGACCGAATTCGTGCTCGGATCAACCACCGTGGACAGAGCGCTGAGCGTCGACGTCGGGTGCGTCCGACTCACCGAGCGGCACCTGCGAGGCGATCCGCCGACGTACGGCGAGATCGCCTCCGCCGAGAGCGACGTGCGGATGGCCATCGACCGGGTGCGAGCCGTCGTACCGGTGCACCGCGCCCGGACCGTCGTCGGCCTCGCCGGCAGCGTCACCACGGTCGCGGCAGTCGCAATGCGCCTGCCGACGTACGACGCGGGCCGCATCCACGGCTCGGTCCTGCCCGCCGCCCGGATCCGCGAGGTCGCCGGTCGGCTCCTTGCGATGTCGCGGGCGCAGCGCGCGGCACTGGCGGTCATCCATCCCGGCCGGGTCGACGTGATCGGCGCCGGGGCGCTGATACTGCGTACGATCGTCGACCAACTCGCCGTCGAGGAGGTCGTCGTGAGCGAGCACGACATCCTCGACGGCATCGCGCTCTCCCTCGCCGAGTCCTCCCGGCAGACCGGCGGCGGCCTGCCGTGATCCTGCTGGCGGGCGCGTCGGTGGTCCTACCGGGCGCCGTACTGCGCCCGGGGTGGGTGGGCGTCTCCGGCGGGACGATCGCGGCCGTGGGCGAGGGTGGTCCGCCGGCCGCGGACGGTGCGGTCGTCGACCTCGGCGGGGGCTACCTGCTCCCCGGTTACGTCGACCTGCACGTCCACGGCGGGGGCGGCGGCAGCATCGATGCCTCGCCGGAGGGCCTGGCGGCGGCCGTCGCCACGCACCGGTCACACGGCACGACCCGCACGCTCGCCAGCGTGGTCACCGCGCCGGTCGAGGCGATGGCCGATGCGGTGCGCCGGATCGCCGCTGCCGTCCACGCCGGGCCGACCCCGGACGGCCATGTCGTGGGCGCGCACCTCGAGGGCCCGTTCCTCGCCCGCGAGCGGGCGGGCGCCCAGAACCCCGAAGCGATCATCGATCCCGACCCGCGGGTGCTGCAGCGGCTGCTCGACGCGGCCGGGGGAACGGCACGCATGGTCACGGTCGCACCGGAACTGCCGGGAGCGATCGACGTCATCCGCGCCGTCGTCGATGCCGGCGCGGTGGCCGCGATCGGGCATACCGACGCGACCTACGCGCAGGCGTCGGCGGGCATCCGCGCCGGAGCCAGGGTGCTGACCCATGCCTTCAACGGCACCCGCCCGCTGCATCATCGCGAGCCCGGCCCCGTCGGCGCCGTGCTCGGCCGGCCCGATGACGCGGCGGTTCGCGAGGTCGACGTCGCCGGCGGTGGTGCCGACGTTGTCGCTGGCGTTGTCGCCGAAGCGATCAACGATGGGATCCACCTGCACGACGCGACCCTCTGGCTGCTCCATCGCTGCCTGGGTCACCGGCTGTGCTTCGTCACCGATGCGATGGCAGCTGCCGGACTGGGCGACGGCGACTATGAGTTCACCGGCCGTACCGTGACAGTCCGCGGCGGGCGGGCGAGCCTCGCCGGCAACGGCGTGCTGGTGGGGAGCACACCGATGATGGATCGTCCCGTCGCCCGCGCCGTGAACGAGGTCGGACTGCCGATCGAGGTGGCGGCGCGCGCCGCAGCCACCACCCCGGCCGGTGTCCTCGGCGGTGCCGGCCGGTTCGGGGCGGTCGCGGCCGGACTCGACGCCGACCTCGTCGTGCTCGACGACGACCTGGCCGTACGCCGGGTGATGGCGCTCGGACGGTGGGTGCGCTAGGCATCCGGCCGGGTCAGCCGGCCGGGTCAGTCGGCCCGGTCGAGGTCCAACCCCGGGGG
>JBPCOR010000358.1:0-5828 GCA_051000035.1 Mycobacteriales bacterium
AGCCGATACTGACGATCTTGGTGCCAAGGCCCATCAGCACCAGCAGGACGACGACGAGGACCCCGACGATGGCGCGCCGCCGGGCGGGCGCACGCAGCCGCAGCCTGCGCGACCCGGTGAGCGCACGCTCAGCCATGCTCATGCCGCCTCCGCGGTAGGGGAAGTGCGTCGGCGGTGCTCATGCCGCCTCCGCGGTAGGAAGTGCGTCGGCGGTGCTCATGCCGCATCCGCGGTAGGAAGTGCGTCGGCGGTGCTCATCGTTGGTTCAGCACCCGCGACTCGGTATCGTTCGGTCGGATCTGCAGCTTGCGGCCCTCGCCGGTCCGGAACATCTGCAGCGCCTGGTCGTAATCCTCGAGGGTGAAGCTGTGGCTGATCATCGCGGCGGCCTGCACGGCACCGGCCTCGAACATCTGCACCGCACGGCCGAAGGAGTTCAGCACCGCCATCGTGCCGACGATCGAGATCTCGTCGCGGTAGACCCGGAACGGCGAGTACCGCGCGGACGCGTCGGCGGGCGCGACGCCGAAGTGCTGGAACGTCCCCCCGGCCTTGACCCGCGCCAGCCCGTCCTCGATCGCGCGGATGCTGCCGGTGCAGTCGATGACCACGTCCCACCTGCTCAGGTCCGCATCATCGGCGCTGGTCAGGTGCTCGGCGATGCCCACCGCAGCCGCGGTCTGCAACCGGTCCTCATTGACGTCGACGATGGTGACCGAGACCGCGCCGGCGCGGGGTGCCAGCTGAGCCATCAGCAGCCCCATCGTTCCGGACCCGTACACCAGGTAGTGGTCGCCCATCCGCCGGGGCAGCAGGTCGTAGCCGCGGATGGCGCAGGCCAGCGGCTCGATCAGCGCAGCGTGGAACAGGTCGGTCCCCGGCCGCAGTCGGAACACGTTGGCGGCGGGCGCGGTGAAGCGCTGCTGGGCGGCCCCATCGGAGGCAACGACGCCGAGCCCGTTCCAGGACGGGCAGAGGTTGGACCTGCCGGTGAGGCAGAACTCGCACTCCCCGCAGGTCGTGCTGGGGTTGACGGCGACGTGGTCGCCGACGGTCAGGTCGGTCACCTTGTCGCCGACGGCGACGACCGTCCCGCTGGCCTCGTGGCCCGGGACGAGCGGGAAAGCGGTGCCCTCGAACTCCCCGTCGAAGACGTGCGTGTCCGTGCCACAGATGCCGACGGCCGCAACCTCGACGACCACGTCCTTGGGGCCGGGGACGGGCTCCGGGCGCTCCTGAACCGACAGCTTGCCCTCTGACTCGAAGACCACTGCGCGCATGTGAGGCACTCCTGGCTCGTGCGGCCGGGCGATCAGTCGGCCGCTGCCCTCGTGGGCCCGGCATCATATGTGATTACTATGTGATCTTGGTGCTTGTTCGTGTGCGATGTAAGATAGACACGCGCACGGGAGCTGTCAATACACCCGCTGGCATGGTGTCCAGTTGCAGGGGTGTCGGCCCGCGGCGCGAGCCTCGCGAACCCCGAGGCGCTACGAGGCCGACGCCCGCGGATCGCCGCCAAAGCCGACCGGTGTCGAGGCAGCCTGCGAAGCGGTCGCCAGCGCCGGCAGAGTTCGCTTTCCACCGGCGTCGCGGACCGGCGAGCGATGCGCCCGGCGACCGTGCGCCGGATGCCGCCCGGTCGCCCGACGTCAGCTGGCGCGGCTGCTCGGAGCTCGCTCGGCGGCGTCGTCGCCGCGGCGGGCGATCCGCTTCGCGGCAGCCCGCGCCGCCACCTCGTCGGTGCGGCCCTCCCGGGCCAGCTCCGCCCGCACCTTCGCGGCGTAGACGTCGACGTATTCCTGACCGGCGAGCTGCATCAGCTCGTACAGGATCTCATCGGTCATGGACCGCTCGACGAACCGGTCGCCGGCCATTCCCTCGTAGCGGGAGAAGTCCAACGGCTTACCGACGACGATGCCCGGGCGGGGCCGCAGCCTGGGGATGATCCGGCCGATCGGCTGGATCTCGCGGGTATTGACCATCGCGATCGGGATGACCGGGACGCCCGTCGCGAGCGCCAGGCGGGCGATCCCGGTCTTGCCGCGGTAGAGCCGGCCGTCCGGCGAGCGGGTGCCCTCGGGGTAGAAGCCGACCAGCTCGCCGCGATCGAGGACCTTCTCCAGCTCGCTGAGCGCCGTGCGGGAGGCAGCGCCGCCGTTTCGATCGAGCGGCACCTGACCGATGCCGAAGAGGAAGCGGCGCCTGACCGAGCCCTTGAACCCGCGGCCGGTGAAGTACTCCATCTTGGCCGGGAAGGTCAGCCGGCGCGGGATCATCAGCGGCAGGAACAGCGAGTCGGTGACAGCCTGGTGGTTGCTCGCGAGGATGGCGCCGCCGCTTGCGGGGAGGTTTTCCGCGCCGCGGATCCACGGCCGCCACAGAGCCCGCACGACCGGCCCGATCAGGATGGTCTTGAGCACCCAATAGAGCACCGCGCGGCCACCTCCCGTCACCCGCCGTTCGCCCGCGCGTTACGGCCGTGCCCGGAGCGTACGGCTCGCGCGGGCAGGCACACAATTAACCACGCGGCCCCACATCGGCGCCCGGCGGCCGCCCGATCCACTTACGGCGCGCGGCCCCGACGTGCGACGATGAACGCGAAATTGCGAGGAGGGGGCACGCCGTGCCGTTGCTTGCCGGCGCAGAGCCGTATCACCGCGACGGCGGCCCCGTCGGCGTCGTGCTGTGTCACGGTCTCACCGGTAGCCCCGCAAGCATGCGTCCGTGGGCCGAGCACCTCGCCGGCGGCGGACTCACCGTTTCCGTCCCACGACTGCCCGGGCACGGCACCCGCTGGGAGGATCTCGCCGTCACCCGCTGGTCGGACTGGTACGGCGAGCTGTGCCGGGCGGTCGACCGGATCGACGAGCAGTGCGAGCAGGTCTTCGTCGCCGGGCTGTCTATGGGTGGCACTCTCACCATTCGGCTCGCGCAGGAGCGCGGCGACCGGCTCGCCGGCATCGTGCTGGTCAACCCGTCCCTGCTGTCGAAGGACCCGCGGGCGGCGCTGCTGCCGGTCGTTTCCCGGGTCTGGCGGTCCCGCGCCGGGATCGGCGGTGACATCAAGAAACCGCACGAGGCAGAGCCGTCGTACGCCCGCACGCCGCTGCGGGCGCTGGATTCGCTGCGCCAGCTGTGGGGCGTGACGCGGCCGCAGCTGGCCCGGATCACCCTGCCGGTGCTGCTCTTCCACAGCCGGGTGGACCACGTGGTCGAGCCGGTCAATTCGCAGGTGTTCCTCGATGGGATCCGCAGCAGTGACGTCACCGACCGGGTGCTCGAGGACAGCTATCACGTCGCCACCATGGACAACGACGCCCCGGCGATCTTCGGCGGGAGCCTGGACTGGATCCGCGCGCGCTCCGGCATCGGCCCGGACACCGGTGCAGGGGCCCGCTCCGCACCCCAGGGCACCGAGGCCGCCGGCGTCGCACCGGGCGCCGAGGTCGCCGGCTTCGCACCGGGCACCGGGTTCGCACCGTGAGCGCCGAGCCCGGCCGCCGGCGCGGACGCCGCGACAACGGACTGTCGTGCGCGGTCTACGTGCCGCTCGCCGACGTCGACCCACGTATCGGTGAGCACCTGCTCGACGTGCTGTGGGCGGCCGGCGTGCCTGCCTATCTGGAGCCGGCGCTGGACATCGAGCCGACCCGCGCGGTGTCGATCCCGAGCCCGCCGACCGACCGGCTGTGGGTGGATCGGGACCGTCGGGCCAATGCCCGGTCCATCGTCGAGACGGAGCTGCCGACGGCGCCGGTCGACCCGAGGTCGCGGGACGTGTCGCCGGTCTCGCACTCCGCCGCCGGACAGCAACCACCCGATCCGCAGCCGCCGCTTCAGCAGGATGAGGAGGCGATCTGGCAGGAGCTGGTGCGCGACCTCACCACCGACTCCGCCGCGGAGCGCGGCGACGGCTGGATCGCGCCGTGGCCGGCGGCGGAGAACGTCGACCCGCCCGGCGTAGGAGACCGTCCGGCCGCACCGGCGGACCCGCCCGGACCGGCCGCTTTCAGCGACGCCGGGCGGTCCGGTGACGACCTGGTCGACACCTACGACAGCCCAGGTACCGCGGCGACCGCGGACGACGCCGAGTTCGACGTCCCCAACCCCGACGACCCGCGCGGGGTCAGCAGATCAGTGCTCGACGGTCCGTCCGAGGACGAGCGCTACGTCCCGCCGCCGCCGCCGCCGTTCCCTCGGCCGTCGAAGGAGGCGCTGCTCGCGCTGCTGATCCTCGCCGCCGGGACGGTTCTGCTCATCGTTCCGGGCGTCATCGGACTGGACAGCCGCACCGGTTTCACCCTCGGCGTCATCGGCATCGTGACCGGCGTCGGCATGCTGATCTGGCGGATCAAGGCAGACCGCGACGACGACGACTACGACGACGGCGCCCGGGTGTAACCGGCCCGTCGGCGGCTGCGCGCGGGACCGACTCCCCGCCTCCGCCGTAACGTCCTGCGAACCGTGCCGCGGGGGCCACGCCTTGCCGGACGTTACGACGACGGCGCCCGCGCTTGCGGCGGCTCGGCGTCGTGGCGGCTCAGCCCGGGGTGCGCGTGCCTGCGGTCGCGAGCGTCCGCAGGGTGCGCACCGCGATCGACAACGTCGCGACGTCGGGTTTGTCGACCTCGGCGATGTCGGCCAGCGTCAGCCTCGCGCGCTCGTTGGCGCTGTGATTGCGCTCCGCCCACACGGCGAAGCGCTCCTCCTGCGTCGCGGCGGGTCCCGCGCAGCGCAACACCTGCTCGCACAGCGCCGCATGGGACGCGTAGACGTCGTCACGCAGCGAGTTACGCGCCATCGTGTGCCACCGGTCGTCGCGGGGCAGGGCGGTGACCCGGTCGCGCAGCGCGCTGATCGCGAGTCGCTCGCCGAGGTAGAAATAGCACGCCGCGACATCTGTCACCGCCACCCCGGTCCGCTCGCCGATGTCGACGAGGTCCAGCACGGCGAACGCGGGTACGGCGGTCGCGGACCGCTCGGCGATCGACCGCGGCACGCCGCCGCCGACGAGACGGTCGCGGCGGGCGTCGAAACCCTCCCGGTCATCCCCGGTCAGCAGCCCGGGCAGCACCGGGAGCACCGCACGCACGCCCGGTCCGAACTCCTCGATCGTCGCCGCGATATCGAACGGCGGCCGGCGGTTGTGCAGCAGCCACCGGGTCGCCCGCTCGGTCAGCTTGCGCACCTCCAAGACGATCGAGATGAGGGCGGCCGCGTCGACCTTGTTGTCCAGCGCCTCGACATCGGCGCGCAGCGCCGGTATGCCGAACACCTCAAACACGACCAGGAACGCCGCCATGATCTCCGGCGCGTTGGCCGCGGTCTCCTCGGTGACCCGGAAGGCGAAGGTGGTGCCGGCGAAGTTGACGACATGGTTGACCAGCCCGGTGACGATGATCTCCCGGCGCAGCGGGTGCTCGTCGATACGTGCCGCGTATTGCTCCCGCAGCGGCCTGGGGAAGTACTCCATCAGCTGCTCGCGTAGATACGGGTCGTCGGGCAGCGTGGTCTCGAGCAATTCATTCGTGAGCGAGATCTTGGTGTAGGCAAGCAGAACCGCGAATTCCGGTCCGGTAAGCCCGATCCCGGCGGCGCGCCGCTCGTCCAGCCCCGCCTCGTCCGGTAGGTGCTCGATGGTCCGGTCGAGTACTCCGTCGGCGACCAGGGCGGAGACATACCGGCGGTGCACGTGCAGCAGGCTCGATGCTTGCGCCTGCGACGCGGCGATGGCGACGTTCTGCTCGTAGTTGTCCCGCAGCACCAACGCGGCGACCTCGTCGGACATGCTCGCCAGCAGGTCGTTGCGCTGCGCGACGGTCAGG